>CALBSL010000101.1 GCA_937968025.1 uncultured bacterium | reverse complement strand
CGACGCTCTTCCGATCTACGGCCGCGCACTTCGCACTGGGCCTATTCCCGTTGAGGTCGTTGTAGGATCAAATACGGCGAGCAACCGCGTGATACCACCTTCAACGGGTGCCTCCATCACCACCGAAGCAGATGACAAACCCTCTTGAGGGCGAGCATCGACCTGGTTGTCGATCATCATCGCCCATGGGCGAAGCGAGCGAACACTTGATTCAACCAAGACACCATCAAGCACACGTGCCGACGTCGAGGTTGCTACCGTCCCGATAGGCGCATCAGTGCCGTTGCCGGACGGATCAGGAGATCCAGGAGCGCGCCCTTTCCCCGTAACGATATAGATCATCAACCACACGCCAAGAACAAGCAAAACACAAACGACCGCCCCCGCGATCCAAAGGGAGCGTGGGGACGGTCGTCGTGGCAAAGGTGCAGAATGTGACATGGGAGATTATTTGGCGTCGGCGTCCTTGGCGGCGGCCGCTTCCTTAGCTGCGCGCTTTTCTTCAGCTTCACTCTTAACGGCTGTGACATCACCGATCGTTGATTCTTCCATCTTCTTGAGCTCTTCTTCGGTCAATGGAGGCGTGATCTTCGCAATAACGAGGGTCTGGTCGCCTTCGATCGTGACGCCCGTTGGCAAGACGAGAGAACCGATAGTGATCGCGTCGTCAAAGGTGGCGAGTTTGGAGAGGTCGATCTCGAGTTCGTGTGGCAAGTTCTGTGGGAGACAGGTGACCGTGACCGAGTCGATGGACTTGAGCAACGTCCCGCCCAAAACCTTGACCGCGGCGGATTCGCCGACGAACTTGAGGGATACTTCGACCGTGAGCTCCTGGTCCATGCGAACCTGGTGCAAATCGACGTGGATCACGTCCATGGTGCGAGGATCAACCTGGGTTGCCTTGATAATCGCCTTCACCGCGCCAGCGCCTTCGATGGTCACGTCGACCAAGCTGGAAGAACCAGCGGCAGCGTGAACACGAGAAAACTCCGTTCGTGGCAAGGAGATGGTTTGTGGGGTGACCCCTTGTCCGTACAAGACGGCTGGGATGCGGAGCTTCTTGAGCTCATCTTTGGCACGAATGGTCGTGCGCGGGGTGGCAGATAACGTATACATATCGAAGCAAAAAGTGCTGTTAGATTAGAGAAAAACCGCGGCTCTGTCAAGGGGATCGACTTTTCAGCAAATCCGCCTATTCTTAGGCCT
>CALBSL010000100.1 GCA_937968025.1 uncultured bacterium | reverse complement strand
TGGACAAGGAGCGGCTGCAGGTCGGAGACAACGGCACCGTAGATGCCGACGGTGATACGTGGGGGATCAAGGGGGCTTTGGCAAAAATTGTCGATGTCTTCGTTCCTAGCCTCACCTCTCGCCTCGACGCCACCTGCCGTACTCGTCCCGGTAAGGATGCGTGCGGTCGCCCCATCGACCTTTACGCCCTCTCGGACGTGAAGAGGGTCTGCGCTAGAATCCGTCGGCGCAAGCGAGAAGCGATCAAGCGACGCTAATAGCCCCTTCACGAATCCCATCAGGTCTCCACCTCGGAGATCGAGTCAGTTGATGGGTAGCGCGCAAGCGCTGCACTTCTCTGGATGTCCTGACCATCCAAAATCCTTTGGCATCCTCTCGCAGGATGCAAGAGGAATGATAAATACCCGCTCAAAAGCGGGTATTTATGCGTTCATCATCGATAAGCCTTTTCTACAGCTGATAGATCTTCTGCGATCTATTCAAAAGCGATATATCAATCTCATGTACGAACATTCCCTCCGCATTGCTATCTAGCCTGTGTACTGCGCCGAGAACCGGCATCACAATCTGCGAATGACCAATCAAGGTATCTTTTGTTCCGTTTGCATAGGGCTGTGTACCGGCTGCATTTGCGTAGATGAGTACTGCGTTTGTTTCGAGTGATCGGACGATGCACAATGCGTCCATTTGCTGTTCTTCGGATGATGGATTGAAGCTAGCCATCGTTTCAGCGATCTCTCTATACCAATAGCTTGGACAATATATGAGCTGAACTCCTTCTGCCTTCATGCGCTGGAAGATCTCGGGGAATAACATATCCCAACAAATAACGATTCCCGCTTTTCCATAGGCTGTTTCAAAGACGGGCACCTCCGTTCCAGGCTTGAGAAACGCATATTCAGACGGATACAGATGGTTTTTCTGATACGTTCCAAGAACCTCACCTTTTGCATTAATATAATAGCTGGTATTAAAGTTGCCTTTAGGCGTTCCTTCCATCGAAGAACCGGTCACTATATCGATCTGATATCTTTTGGCGAGTACCTGAAAAACAGACCTGGCATAACATGTTGAATCTAACTTTGAGAGATCACCAAAAATGGATCCTGTCATGCAATCTTCCGGTAAGACAATCACCTGTGCGGACTGACCGACGGCATTTCTTATACAGTCTTCGATCCGTTCAAGATTATTTTGTTGATCAAGATGGGCGATCTTAAATTGAACAACCGCTATACGCACAGACATAGTTAAGTAGGAGAACGAGTTTAATTATATCAACAGGGATTTTAGCGAATATCGTATCCTGTGGAGATCGTTTACGTAAAGTTGTTGTACTTGATCGTATGTAGATAGTCCACAGCAAGTATCTAGCATTTTCTTGCTCTTTCTTTGTGCCTAGACTGGGCTCTATTGGGAGTCTATTCGGACGCCGTTGGTTGAGCGCTTAAGTTAACTATTCGGTTATTTAGTTGCACTCTTTGGGATACGGGGCGGGAGACACCCCAGACTCCTCTTTGGGACAGGATTAGGAACCGGAAATAGAGACGAGCCAACATAAAACCGCACGAGACCGTGCGGTTTTATGTTGGCTCTTACGGTGTGCGTACACGCAGCTCACGTTCCACGCCATCAACGCCACTCGTGAGCGCCACCGCTTCCCATCCTTTCGCTCCCCGCTCCCACTCCTGCAACCGCCAAATCGCTGCCTCTGTATCCCAGGCGCTGGTGTCGATCGGCTTCCAGCCTGTGCCTGCACGTCCGCTATGCAGCGCTAGGCGTTGAGCGACCGTTCCATCTGGAAGATCAAGCCGGTACGACAGAAGAATAGCGCCATCTGGTCGCGTGGTGATCGTGAGCGGTGTCACACGACCACTTACATCGACCAATGACTGATCACCCGCCCAGAATGCCGATCCTACCCCATCCGTCAACCAAAACCAGGTCGCCACTCCGTCGGATTGAGTGGAGCGAATACGGCCACGATACAAGCCAACCGTTCGCGCTGGATCAACAGCCAACCACTCACCATCTACGACCGGACGAGGTACCGGACGCAACAACCGAGGGCGATCATCGTACAGCATCCAATTGGAAACACGTTCCGTTCCATCGAGGGTCACGAATCGTCCGTCGACGGAAGCGCCGGCGATCTCGCAACGTTCAAGCGCAGCCGTAGCCACTTCAAGCGAGGCCGCTCGCTCACTTCTGAGAAGAACGCATGCGCCCTCACGAGGTTCAACCTGCCAACGAATGCCCCGCGACACCAGCTCGGACGTCGCCTTTGGACCTGGTAGTTGATCATACACCGCGAACCACGGATCAACGACATCAACCGTCACCGCTTCGGTGAACCACAGATCGGAAGAGCGTCGTGTAGGGAAAGAGTGTCTTCGCCTGTGTAGATC
>CALBSL010000099.1 GCA_937968025.1 uncultured bacterium | reverse complement strand
GAACTTCTTTTCCTGTTTCGCCAAGTATGGGATATGGACCATCTTGGTACCAGACGTATCAACGATCTTTTCGCCCGTGGTGGACTGAAGAATACGCTTTTCTGCTTCGATAATCTTCACCGGACCAGCGACTTCCGCGACGATCGCCTTGTGTTTTGGCTGACGAGCTTCGAAGAGCTCTTCCACACGTGGAAGACCCATCGTGATGTCGAATCCAGCCGTACCACCCATGTGGAAGGTACGCATCGTCAACTGTGTACCCGGTTCACCGATCGACTGAGCGGCGATGATACCGACCGCCGTACCAAGCTTCACAAGCTTGTTGAAGGCGAGGTCGTAACCGTAACATTTCTGACACAACCCCCGACGCATCTTACAGCTCAACACCGAACGAACGGCCACGTTATCGATCTTCGCCGTCTTCAAGACCTTCATTTCCTCTTCCGTAATCAAGGAACCCTTCTTTACCAACACCTTTCCTGTTTCAAGATCCTTGATGTCCTTAATGAGGTAGCGTCCGAAGATACGCGAGAGCATTGGCTCGCCCACTTCTTCACACTCTTTCTGCGTGAGGATGGCACCCGTTTCGTCACCACAGTCTTCTGAGGCGACCACGATGTCCTGCGCCACGTCCACGAGACGACGCGTGAGGTACCCGGCGTTGGCCGTTTTAAGAGCCGTGTCCGTAAGACCCTTACGCGTACCGTGGGTAGAGATGAAGTATTCGAGCACGTCGAGACCTTCGCGATACGAGGATTTGATTGGAAGCTCGATAATGTCACCGGATGGGTTGGCTTTGAGACCACACATACCGACCACCTGCACGAGCTGCCCAGCCGAACCACGAGCACCAGAGTTGATCATGGCGTACACGGAGCCTCGGTTTTCGAGAGCCTCCACCGACTGTTTCTGAATGCGATCTTTCGCCTCAGACCAAATGCTGACAATGCGAGAGTGGCGCTCCTTTTTGGTGAGCAACCCTTCTTTGTACTGTCCTTCCACTTCTTGTGCTTTCGTTTCTCCTTCGGCGATGATCTCCGTTTTCACGATCGTTGGTAGATCGCCAAGGCCGTAGCTGAATCCGGATTTGGTGACGAGCGAGAACCCGAGCTGCTTGACTTCATCCGCGAACTTGGCGGCGCGGTCGAATCCACGAACCAAGATCGTCGTTTGCATGATCGTCGCGAGCTGCTTCTTGCCGATCACTTCATTTCGATAGCCGATCTCTTTTGGCAAGATACGGTTCAAGATGAGACGACCAACCGTGGTCTCGATAATGTCCTCGTTTGGACGAACGCGGGTCTTGATCTTCTCACGAACATCGAGACGGCCGGACTGATAGGCGTAAATAGCCTGATCAGAGGAGCCGAAGGTTTTAATCTTCCCATCTTTTGGTTCCTGCATCGAGGTGATGTAGAAACACCCCCAAGCGATGTCCTTATCTGGCTGCACGACTGGATCACCGGTAGCAGGCTTGAGGAGGTTACGCGTCGACAACATGAGGTTGCGCGCTTCCCAACGAGCCTCTTCCGTGAGCGGAATGTGAACGGCCATCTGGTCTCCGTCGAAGTCGGCGTTGAAGGCCGTACAGACGAGCGGATGGATCTGAATCGCTTTTCCTTCGATGAGTTTTGGCTGGAAGCCCTGGATACCGAGACGGTGGAGCGTTGGGGCACGGTTCAAGAGCACAACCGCGTCAGCCGCGATCTGTTCGAGAATGTCCCACACTTCTGGATGATCCCCTTCGATATACCGGTTTGCGGAACGAATGTTGTGCACGAGTTCACGCTTGATGAGCTGCGCAATGATAAACGGCTTGAAGAGTTCGAGCGCCATCATCTTTGGCAGACCACACTGGTGCAATTCGAGGTGAGGACCAACCACGATCACGGAACGACCGGAGTAGTCGATACGCTTTCCGAGCAAGTTCTGACGGAAGCGACCCTGCTTCCCTTTCAAGAAGTCGGAGAGAGACTTGAGCTGACGCTTCTTTCCCGTTGCGGCAAGCACGGTCTTGGAGTGACGAGCGCCGTTATCGATGAGCGAGTCGACCGCTTCCTGCAACATGCGCTTTTCGTTGCGCACGATGACTTCAGGAGCATTCAATTCCATCAAGCGCTTCAAACGGTTGTTGCGGTTAATGACACGGCGATACAAGTCGTTCAAGTCAGATGTAGCGAAGCGGCCTCCATCAAGCGCCACCATCGGACGAAGGTCTGGTGGAAGCACCGGGAGCGCTTTCAACACCATCCAGTGAGGCTCAATTTTGTTGACCGACAACGCACGCAACAACTTCAACCGACGCATGAGACGATCGCGCTTGGCGTCAGACGCATCTGCCAGTTCTTCCTGAAGAATCGCGACGGTCTGATCAAGATCGATACGATGCAAGAGTTCGTCAATGGCTTCAGAACCGATCTTCGCTTCAAACAAGTGACCGAACTTCAATGAGAGATCGTGATAGTCCAATTCGGAGATGATCTTCATTGGGCGCAAATCCTTGAGTTCGCGTTCTGCGCTCTCAAAGTCTGCATCGAGCTCCTCCACGCGACGCTGCTTGTTTTCTTCGGCTTTCTCGAGCTCGGCGTGGGTCTGCTCTGTTTTCCAGCTCTTTTCAGCCGCGTTTTTCTGGACGCGCTGCACGTCACGTTCGTACTCGTGATCGATCTGCTTGCGCTTAGCCTTATATTCCTGGCGCACCGCTTCGAGCGTTTGTGTTCGAAGCTCATCATTCACTTCCGTGATGATAAACGACTGGAAGTAGATCACTTTTTCGAGCGACTGGACTGAGAGGTCCAAAATCGCGCCGATCTTCGAAGGAATGCTGCGCAAGAACCAGATATGCGCTACTGGAGCCGCAAGTTCGATGTGCCCCATACGCTCGCGACGAACGAGCGAGTGCGTCACTTCAACTCCACAGCGGTCACAGATGATCCCCTTATAACGGATCTTCTTATACTTTCCACAGTAACATTCCCAGTCCTTTGATGGACCGAAGATTTCTTCTGCGAACAACCCTCCCTTTTCAGGGCGTTGCGTGCGGTAGTTGATGGTTTCTGGCTTGGTAATTTCCCCATACGACCACCCACGGATCACTTCCGGCGAGGCGAGACGAAGACGAATCGCATCGAAGTCGGTGGTTTTGATGTGTTCAGTTTGATAGAACGCCATACTTCAGTAGTGAGATTCGTTAAGTCTAGAATTCAACCGGCCCCCATTCATCATCCGAAGCTTCTGCAGCAACCGCTGGACGATTCTTCAAGTGATCAGGACGTGGCGAAGACGTTTCTTCGATACGTACTCCGTCTTTCAACAGCTCGACGTCGAGCGCCAACCCCTTCAATTCTCGGGTCAACACGTTGAATGACTCTGGAACGTTCACCTTCTTGATGGCTTCACCCTTGATAATCGCTTCGTACGCCTTGGAACGACCAGGAACGTCGTCGGACTTGATGGTAAGAATTTCCTGGAGCATGTGCGCGGCGCCGTAGGCTTCGAGCGCCCACACTTCCATTTCTCCGAAGCGCTGACCACCGAACTGTGCCTTTCCACCAAGCGGCTGTTGCGTGATGAGCGAGTATGGACCGATGGACCGTTGGTGCACCTTGTCGTCCACCATGTGGTTCAGCTTCAACATGTAGATGTAGCCGACCGTTGGGTTGTTTTCGAACTGTTCACCCGTGCGACCATCAAAGAGCGGCACTTTCCCGGATGCATCGAAGCCGGCACGTTCGAGTTCTGATTTGATGGTTGTTTCCGTGACACCGTCGAACACCGGCGTAGCGACCGTGTAGCCAAGAGCATTCGCCGCGAGACCCAAGTGGGTTTCGAAGATCTGCCCAAGGTTCATACGCGACACAACACCGAGTGGGGTCAAGATAATGTCGGCTGGTGTTCCGTCTTCCAAGAATGGCATGTCTTCGACAGGAACGATCTTGGAGATAACACCCTTGTTTCCGTGACGACCGGCGAGTTTGTCACCCGCCTGAATCTTACGAAGGTCGGCCACCGAGACAATGATCTGCTTGAGCACGCCTGGCTGGAGCTTGTCGCCCGCTTCGCGCGTGAAGATTTTCACGTCGACCACTTTTCCACGTTCACCGTGCTCAAGGTACAGCGAGGAATCGCGCACGTCACGAGCTTTTTCACCGAAGATGGCGCGCAAGAGCTTTTCTTCCGCCGAAAGATCCGTTTCTCCCTTTGGCGTGATCTTACCCACGAGAATGTCACCTGACTTTACCTCCGCACCAATGCGGACGATCCCCTGCTCATCGAGGTTGCGGAACTTTTCTTCGGACACGTTTGGAATGTCGGCCGTGATCACTTCAGGACCGAGCTTCGTATCACGCACGTCGATAGTGTGGTGTTCGATGTGAATGGAGGTAAAGCGATCCGTCTGCACCAACTTCTCACTCAAAATAATAGCGTCATCGTAGTTGTACCCTTCCCAGCTCATGAAGGCCACGAGCAAGTTCTGACCGAGGGCCATTTCACCGTTCTGACAGGATGTACCATCAACAAGCACCTCACCGGCGTACAACTTTTGTCCTTTTTCAACGACTGGGCGCTGGTTCAAACAGGTCGATCCGTTCGTACGCTGGAACTTCACGAGGTCGTAGCGGCGGATCTGCCCATCGGTCGTCTGTAATTCGACATGCTTTCCAGAAACCGACACCACCACCCCATCATCTGGAGCGATAATCGTGTGACCGGAATCGATAGCGGCACGGCGTTCAACACCCGTACCAACAATTGGCGCATCAGGCTTAATACAAGGAACCGCCTGACGTTGCATGTTCGTTCCCATGAGCGCGCGGTGACCGTCATCGTGTTCCACGAATGGAATCATGGACGTACCGATCGACAAAATTTCCTTGGAAGAAACGTCAACGTAGTCGATTTCGTGAACATCAACGATCTGTGGTTCGCCGTTTCGACGAGCAGACGTACGTTCCACAAGGAACTTTCCCTGACGATCGATTGGAGTTGTGGCCGGAGCCGTCGTTCCACGCTCTTCCGTGAAGGCGTTCAAGTACACAATCTCATCCGTCACCGTTGGAATGACAGGGATCGTTGGAATCGAGACTTTCGCCATCTTTTCTGCCATTTTCTTATCGACAGTTTCGCCGGCTTTGGCAACGATCTTGCCTTCGCCATCGCGAACATCCACACGAAGCACTTCATCGATCGCGTCTTTGCCGTCGTTCTTGGCCCAGCTCTTCACACGACGATATGGCGTTTCGATAAAGCCGTACTCGTTGATTCGCGCATACGAAGCCATGTGACCCACAAGTCCGATGTTTGGACCTTCAGGCGAGGCGATTGGACAGATACGACCGTAGTGCGAGCGGTGCACGTCACGAACGTCGAACCCAGCGCGTTCACGCGTCAAACCACCCGGACCCATCGCAGACAAGCGGCGCTTGTGCTCGAGTTCAGAGAGCGGGTTCGTCTGGTCCATGAACTGCGACAACTGCGAGCTCATGAAGAATTCACGAACAGCACCGATCACCGGACGCGCGTTAATCAACTTCGCTGGCGTGAGGTTATCGATATCCATCGTGGACATGCGATCCTTCACGATACGCTCCATACGAGCGAGACCGATACGGAAACGACCCTGCACCAGCTCACCCACCGCACGAACACGGCGGTTCCCAAGGTGGTCGATGTCGTCCGTAGCTGCCTGCGTGTTATTCAAGCGGATAATCTCCTTGATAATGTTGACGATGTCGTCCTTGGTGAGAATACGATTCTCTTCCTTGGAACACATTTCCGCATCAGAAGGGAGACCGAAACGCTGATTGAATTTGTAGCGACCCACGGGCGCGAGGTCGTAGCGATCAAAATTGAAGAACATCGCCTGAATCAGCTGCTTGGCGTTATCAGACGTGGCGAGATCTCCTGGACGAATACGCTTGTAGATTTCAATGTAGCCGTCTTCTTCGTTCTGTGCTGCATCTTTCCCGATCGTTGCGTCGACATACTTCATCGTTGGATGCGTATCGATCTCGGCAAACGTCGCACGAAGCTGGTCATCAGAAGAAATACCAAAGGCGCGCAAGAGAGCCGTTGCTGCTACTTTGCGCTTGCGATCGATCTTTACCCAAATCACTCCGTTGGCGTCCGTCTCGAATTCAAGCCAGGCGCCACGGTTCGGAATGATTTTTGCCCCATAGTACCGACGGCCACGAAGAGCCTCGGCCGTAAAGAAGGCACCGGCAGAACGGACGAGCTGGCTCACAATCACGCGCTCAATACCGTTGATGATAAACGTCCCACGATCCGTCATCACGGGAATATCACCAAGATACACCTCCTGCTCACGATCAATGTTCGTACGCTTGTTGAAGAGGCGAAGCTTCACGCGAAGCGGCGCTTCATAGTTCACGTTTTTCTCTTTCGAGGTCTTTTCATCAAACTTTGGCTCGTCGATCGCGTAATCGACAAACGACAACTCAAGATCACGACCGTTAAAGTCGCGAATCGGCGAGATTTCGTTGAAGAGTTCGCGCATGCCGGTTTCCAAAAACCAGCGATACGACGTTTTTTGCACCTCAATTAGGTCGGGCAACGCCATGGCGTCGCGAGCGGCCGTAAAGTATCGACGTTCCCGGTCCTTCGGCGGGATACGTCGGAACTGCTTGGTAGGCATGTTCTCGCAGAATTTCAGCCTCTCCGAGGGATGCTCGGGGGGCGGAAGACAAACGGGGGCGCTCGCGACGGACCCATCAGCCGGGGGGTAAACGCGTCACGTCTGTCTTCGATGTACAAAGTTTGTTCCTCACCTCTTTCAACGTCAAAACGACCCATGCCCCTCTCATTCCACCGAGGAGGCTGGGTTCTGCCGATGAACAGGGCACAAATTTGCGCAAATGTTGGCCATGTAAGCAGGGTTAACGTGAAAGATAGCCGGATCTTAGCAGACTGATTTTTTTATGTCAATAGAGCCTAATTTTCAGGTTTTTATCGTTAGAAGCGCTATTTTGTAAACCCTCTATTGACAAACATGCCTGTTTTTGCTATACTACCTGTGATCTTTAGACCTTCTCTGGTCATTCCATACATTCTCGTGACGGGTTTGGAGGACCTCTCGCCCAGCTTGTCGGGGTGAGAGCGGTGTTTCTGCTCGATTGTCTCTGGCCTCCGCTAGACACTTTCAAGTACTTCACCGAGAGCGACCTGCTTCGGCAGTTCTCGCCACCGAGCCTCCAGACCCCTCACGAGAATCCATACGAAAGCTCCTTATCCAAAGGAGTTTTCTCTATCCCGAGAAAAAGACGGATAGCGGAAACGAAGAAGCCCCTCCTACCTCTCTCGGGAGGGAAGACGGTGTCCTCACGCTGACCGCGGTTTCGACTGCGCTCGGTCGTTTGGAACCCGTACTTGTGCCGGCGGTCATTTACTTGACCGGCTCTCACCTTCGTCGTTCCCGCTATCCGTCGTTTTGTATCCGTCTACCAGTTGTCTACTAGCCGTCTAGTAGACGACTAGTAGATGCTCCTCGGTCGATGCGTGCCCTTCTGCGGAGGGTAGGCGCCGGCCGAGTACACCCTGGAACACAACCCTCGTCGTAAGGACGCCGACATGCTCTTTCTCATCGTCATCTCTCTGGCCATCATTTCGGCGCTGCTTACACGCCTGCTCATGCAGAAGCGGAAGAGCACGTTCGAGCAGCGCAAGAAGCGGCAGGAGGCTCTCCGCCGAGCCCGTACCGGACATGCCTATACCCCGAGCGGAAAGCGCATCGTTCTGATCGAGGAGCGCGACGACATGCAGCGCATCATTCAATCCTGATCCGCTCTCTATGCTAAGGTGTCTGAGCGCCACAGCCCCTCACCTACCTCCCGTCGCTCTCCGTTTCCCAACGGATCTCGAGCGACGGGGTTCCCTCGTTCTTGCGAAGTTCTTCGCGAGAGCGAGGGGACGATCACTAGCCACGCTTATGCGACGTGATACGGAACCAGAGAGGCAGACCATGCAAACGCTCACCGAGCTGAATCACAAGGCGAGGACACAATCCCCATTTGACCAGCGCGGTCGCTGTGTGCTCACGATTGATCTATTCATGAGTGCCCTTGCGCTGAGGGATCCCGCCAACCTCACAACCGTGGGAGAACGCCTCTATCTCGAGATCCAGTCACCCAGGGTCCTACGTGCCACCAATCACGATCCCAGAATGCTGACCGCCGCAATAGAGGAGTTCAAAAGGCTCCGAGCCCTGCTCGTCGCTCTCCCCTGGGATCTGGACATGAATGCACTGGCAAATGTTTTGGGTGCACAGCTCGGACGACATACATGTGAAGCCCGCTTTGAGCGGGAGAGGACAAATCCTGAGCTCATGCGAGACGGTCAACGGCCGCGCATTCAGGGAGAAATCCTTGGCTGCTACCTGTTTCTCGGTGCCTGTTTCGCCCACGGAGTCATCAATGAGATGCCGGACAACGCAAAAGTACGCCGGCAAAACGACTGGCTTCCAAGAATCACCTAAAACTACCCGCCCCACATGGGGCTCCACGCCACCGGCCTCCTGCGGAACCCGCCCCCGTTCGACATGATCCGCGCCGAACACCCCTGGGTCCCCGAGATCCAGTGACCCCTTCCCGTCGCTCTCCGTTTCCCAACGGATCTCGAGCGACGGGGTCCCACCTCTGATATCGAGCCCTGCTCGTAGTCAGAGGCGGGATCTCTCGAACTTCGTCGAGACCCCGTGTTCTTTCCCCCATCAGCGGAGCGTCGTCATGACCACAGATGAGACAACCTATCAGCGTCTCTGGTACCTTCGTTACGCGCTCGAGCGCTACCGGCAACCCGTGATGACATTCAGCGAGCGAGAGCGACTTACCGCCCTCCTTCCTGCTGATCACCCGGAATGGGTTGCGAGCTCGATCGCGCGCATCGACACTCGTATCGACGAAGAGGTCGACACCTTCAGCAGCGAGCTCGCCGACGAGCTCACGAAGCTGTTCCTGAGCGCCATCCAACAGCTCGATCTCGCCAAACACAGCCAGAACATTGAGCAGTGCTGGCGAAATCTCCAGAGCGAAGGCGGCCTCATGAAGCTCACCTGGACGATGGATCACCCATTCTCTGCAGTGGGCGTCCGTCTGGCACTCCTCATCATCACCATGATCGACGAGGATGTGCGACAAGTCTCGTGACAAGAGGCCACCGCCGGACAAAAAGTGAGCGGGGCTCTGCCTTCCAAGGTCGTCCGGATCAACTGGGTTCAACTCCCATCGGTGGCATCCATGCCTCGAAGGCCTTCAACGAAAGGAACAGCGATGATCAGCATCAAGCAAGCGCGCCAGGTCTACACCAAGGTATACAAGCAAAGGAGGTACGAGACGCTTCTCACAACGATCGCCGACCTCCTCAATCGCCGCCGACCTACGAGCGCGCTCGGCAAGGCGATCACCCTGGCGGTCACTCCCGCCCTGCAGGACCTCAACGATGAGGACCTCTGCCAGCTGCGCTACCTCTGGGGGCTCGCGCAGGGTGCGATCGAGCTCATCGATGACGAGCTCACGGTCTTCGTGCTTGGGTGCCTGGATCTCGCCCTGGACCCGATGAAGCAATCGCGCGGCGTGAGCGAGGTACACCGGCGGATGAACACGTCGAACGACGAGAAGCGGAAGGACATCGCCGACCACGCGCGCGACCGCGCCCCGGAGCTCGGCGCCACCCGCTCTCGCGACGACCTCAACGCCCTTCTCGCCGTCATCGTCACGGTGACGGCGTACGCCGCCCACCTCATCGAGCAACCCCCGAAGAAGCTCGAGAAGGTGTACGAGAAGCACCCCTGGATCCCCCGGATCCAGCTCTCTTGAACCCGGCCGCTTCCTCAGCGGCCACCCCTCCCGTCGCACATGCGTAAGCGCTTGTGCGACGGGTCCCCACCACACACCCCATCCGTACAAGCTCACTCCGAACTCGTTTCGGGATCGATGGGGACTGTGGCGGGGAATTCTCCCCACATCGCAAGAAGGAGCACCGTCATGTTGTTCGAAAACCTGCTGCAGCGAATCATCGGCTGGCTCGCGCCTTCACCGCACTACCCGGTGAAGATGGCGAACTCCGGTCTCGCTATCCACCTCACCCCCAACGGGATTGATCCCGAGACGCTGCGACTTCTCACGCCGCAGGATCTCGAGGTGCTGGCTCGGGACTTCTGCCACACGTGTCACACGAACGGGCACGGCGCCAACAGCGCCTGCGTGGATTGCAGCCCGGTCAGATTCTTTGCCGCGGCGGCGCTCACCACGCGGCTTCGCAACGAGGAGGTGAGCTCGTGATCACCAACCTCCTCCTCGCGGGCATTGTTCTCGCCCTCTGGCGGATCGGCAGCATCCTCAACGAGCGGCTGCTGCACATCGCCGAGGACATCGACCCGGACGAGGACCCGCCCCCGACCCCGCCGAAGGAGCGCGGCGCATGAAACAGCCTCCGAAACCAGCCACGCCGCACTGCGCAACGTGCAGCCGGCCCCTGGACTGGATGACACGATCCCTCCGATCGCTCGTGCCGGCCGACCGTCGGCGCGAGCTCCCCCTCAATGGCATGCGGGTCTGTAAGAACAGCGGCTGCCCTTCCTCCCCCTTCTATTCGCCTTCCTCGCCGTTGACAACAACACGGCAGGTGAAGTAGAATAGGCCACCCTTCCCCGAGCCGCGCTCGGGGGATCTCCTCGAAGACTAGCTCTGCTGGTACTCGAGCGGATCCTTCTGTCCCTTCATCCATCACGCCCCTTCACCCCCAACCAGGAGCCTCTCATGCACGACGGCGCCCCCGAGACGATCCACCACAACGGCCGCAACCCGAACCAGATCCAGAAGGAGTGCAGGATCTGCACTTACTCGCTGCGTACCCGCACCGCGGGCGATGCGTCCGAGACCTTCTGCCCGTTCTGCGAGCGCGTGGAGCGCGAAGAGCGCCGCCTGCAGCGTGAGCACGAGGAGACGCCGCACCATCGCCACGTCCGCCGCGGCAAGACCACGAAGGACCGAGCGGTCACGCAGCGCTTCGAGAACGAGCTCCGGACGCAGCCCAACCACTCCGTCTTCGTGACGGGGATCTACAAGCGCGAGCCCGACGACACCAACCACGTCGGGGTCCGGGTGGAGATCACCGTCAGCCGCACCTACGTGGAGACAGCCCCGTGGCTTCCGGCTCAGATGTGCATCACCATCAGCGCCACCCACCCCTCGCTCCGCGTGCCCGACGCGGACGGCGTCATGCGGCCGGCCATCAGCCAGACCGCAAACCTCTCCTCCCGCGTCATCCGCCGCCTCCGCAAGATTGGGGAGTTGGTGACGTTCACCTTCGTGGACAACGGCGTGAACAAGGAGGAGTACCACCTGCCCCTTATCCTCACCCGCTCCCCCGAGCTCCTCTGGTTCCTCCGCGTTCACGGGATCATCTCCCCGCGTCGCGTGAACCGCACCAAGGGTCGCCTCAGCGCGAACGAGCGCCGCCACAACGAGGCGGAGCACGCCCTCCCGACGAGCGAGCTCCACCCCTGCCGCCTCCGTCGCGAGAACCGCAGCGGACACCGCGGCCACGAGTACGGGGTCACGGTGAAGAACAACAACCGCCTGTTCCGCCAGGCGCGGGCGCAGCAGAAGGACCGGGACATGCAGTCCTCCTTCTCGCCCCACAACTGGATCGATCGTCGCAAGGAGACCCTCCTCTCGCCGTCCTCGGACAACGAGATCGAGCTCCACGCGCGCAAGTACGGCGAGCCGCTCCCCCAGAGCACGAAGCCGAGCCGCGCCACCCGAGCCCGCGAGGCGCTCGCGGCTCGAGCGCGTCGCTACAACTGACCCTTCTCCCACCCGCTGACCTCGTCAGCGGGTGGGAGGATCATCTCGATATCTCTCCCTGAGAGGTCTCGAGACGATCCTTCAACCCATTCACCTCGCAGGAGAGCCCATGGCTGGTATCATCCCCCTCGACGAATCTGAGCTTTCACAACTCGTTCGCTTCACCGGCATCAATGATGCCGTGTGCCGGCTGTACGCCCAGCGGCTGGACAAGCTGCATGAGCTCTACGTGAATTCGATCAACCACGGTGCCCGAGGGTCTTCCCCGTCGCCCTGGGTGACGCAGGCCCTCATTTCCCTCGAGAACGATCTCATAAACACGCCGTCCACCCGGCGCCTCGACCACACCGACGCGCTCTACCTCTACACCGGAGACACCAATCGCACGGAACCGCCCCCCGTTCTCGTTACGCTGCGCTCCGGGCTCCTGCGGTTGGCCGACAGATCGCCCCCCATCACCAAAAAGATGAGTCTGATTCACGCCATCCGCGCCTGGGTCTTCGCCTCCTGCGATGAGCGGCGCCAGGGACTGCAGCGGCAGGTGATCGATCACACCCCGAGCTCGCTGCGAGATGCCTGCACGCCTCTCATCAACCTCCTCAAGCGGGAGGACCCAAGGGTCGTGGAAGAGATCCTCGCGTTCTTCGACAGCCACGCCTGGCAACCGGACGATCCGATGTCTCGCTCGCTCCAACGTCAAGACCCCCTCTCGAGCGAGTGCCTGCGGAAGCTGGAGACGATCATCTCCATTCTCTGAACCCAGAGCGCCGAACCCTCGGCGCTCGCCACCAGCAGGTCGACGCCGCCACGGGCCGCCTTGCCGGCATGGGCGACAAAAACATCATCTGGGAAGCCTTCGTGCAGGGCACCGAACCCACCGATGAAATGTTTGTCCTGAACGAAGGCGGCCTCGCCCAGATGCTTTTTGGCCAGCTCTTTCAGGGCCTCAAAACCGTTGCTGAAATCCCCGGCAGTCGTGCCGTTTAGCGAGGTGGCGTTGCCCAACAGTTCCAGGGCGCTTTCACCCACCTTGCCGTCGCCGTCGGCATCAAACACCAGCAGGCCATCCTTGCCGCTCACCCAGCCGGTCACATC
>CALBSL010000098.1 GCA_937968025.1 uncultured bacterium | reverse complement strand
AGACCAGCTCCTAAGGCTGGGGTGTCTACCAATTCCACCACCGCGGCATAGTTATGTATCAATGTTTAACCATCGAATTTTCGCTTTCCAAAATCCTTTAAAAGCTTTATCTATCCCTACAACCAGACTATAATCTTTGTGTAAGGATATCGAGGCTAACAATAGCCGAAAATATTTTAATTGACAAATCGCCTATTTTTCGCTAAAATAAGCAATAATTGTATGTCATATCTATCCCTAAAACGTTTCTTGGGAGGAATAGTGGTATCTATTCTGACCCTCTCCCCCTCATTAGCCGGTGTTTTGACACCCTCAACCGCCCTTGCCGCTCCCCTCAATGCCTATATTCGCGGCTCATCTTCCACCGTTTATTGGCATACAGCCGACGGAAGACGCTTTGTATTTCCTACAGCTAGAACCTTTCTCAGCTGGCAAGGCACGAACCAGCCCTCGGTTACTACCATAAGTGACGTAGAACTCTACCGAATTCCTATTGCAGGGAACATGACCTATCGCCCAGGCGCACGTCTCTTAAAGACCAGAACCGATCCGCGCGTCTATGCCGTAGCTCGTTACGGAGTTTTACGCTGGGTCACCAATGAATACGTGGCCCAAAGTCTGTATGGCTCGAACTGGAATCAAATGATTGATGATATCTCAGATGAGTTCTTTATAAACTACACTATCGGAGCGCCTATTTATAATACTTCGGATTACAGTCCAACTGCCGAGTATTACTCCGTTAACACGCCAAGCGACAACATCTCCGCTCAAGCCTCGGTAAACAATAATCCAGGAAACTACTATACCAACGGATCAACCAGCCTTGAAGTAAGTAGCGATCGATCCTCTGTTGGAGCCAGCGAAACCAACCGTGAGATCCGTCTTACCGCCATCATCCGCAATCTTTCTCTTCCCACCGAACGTGTCCGCATCCAATTCTACGAATACAATGAAGGTCAATTATACCCCGGCACACGTTTATTCACCTGCACGGGTTACACAAGTTGCGGTACGACAACCATTCTGCCCACGAGCCAAACGAACTACACACGCCGCTACATGGTAACCGCCGAAGACACGCTCAACGGACAAGCTATCGTCAATCCTTACTACTTGTACGTCACAGCCTATGGTTACAACACGAACAGTAACTCAGGGATAATCTCGCTCTCGGTAAATCCCTCAACCATAGGTAGTTTAGATACGAACCGTACTGCGACATTTAACGCCTATCTATCCAACACAAGCGGATTCTCAACCGATCGTGTCCGTATCCAGATCGTCAATGATAGCAACGGAGGAGTTGAGCGTACCTGCAACGGAACACTCTCATGCAGTGTATCGTATACACCCGCCTTCAACGCTGCCTATAGCCTCCTCTCCTACCACGCGGAATTCCGTGACCGCGAAAACAATAATTTAATCGCCAGCTCTCCGAGCGTCGTCTTAACCATATCCGGAAGAATAAGTGATCCTGTCGCAAATCAACTACTATCGAACACCAGCATCACTACCGAAATAATGGATCACTCACTCGAAGGTATCTACGACCGAGCCCGTATTCGTGTACGCCTAGTAAATCCGCCCCTATCTCTTTCCGGCACACAAATCAATCTCTATCGAAACAACGATCAACTTATCGGCTATTCAGCCGATAGCACCCCTTGTATCGCGCAAACAGAGTGCGTGTTTATCTACGGCAGCGACCAAATAACCAGTCAAACTTTCTACGCGCGTGTCCAAGATGCCTACGGAAACATACGCACCTCGAATCCAATCACCATTACCTTTAATCCAAGCGTCTTTGGCACCAATCGTTTCTTATCATCCACTCGCATAGAAGGATTCTTGCAAAATCGCACCACCAATGGAGCCAACGAGACTATCGAATATCGTGCTCGTCTCATCAATCCCCCCAGCAACTTGAGCGGCATCATCATTCGTATCTACGAAGACTCTGTTAACAACGGCAACGATCCACTCCTAACAACTTGCAACAACCTCAGCGAATGCCCCGTCTATCTGACTAATTCAACCCAAATAACCCGTACATTGTACGCTCGTGCGTGGGATACCTTTGGCAATAATCTCGGCAGTAGTTCTCAAACAATTACCTACGGAGGAGGTCAAAACCAACCACCCTTTCAAGTAACTTCCGTTTATACGGTGCTCGACGGGAGTCAACCAAATAGCTGCAACAACACCTTTGGATCCATAGGCGTGATCAGCACAAATGGTGCTGGCACGGTTACCTATCAATGGGAACGCAGTGATGGAACAGTCTTACCTGCCCAAACACTCACCTTCACACAAGCAGAAACCAGAAACGTAAACACGACTTGGAATCCAACGGGCACCGCCTCTGGCTGGATGCGTCTACGCATTCTATCCCCCAATAGCTTCGTTTCCAATCAAATCACCGTCGCAGCTCAATGCAATGCAAACCCCACACTCTCCGCCTCTTTATACACAAGCACCGATCCTGCCGAAGCAAGAGCTAATAGTTTAATTCGCGTCGATACAAACTTAACGCTGACACGCTCAGATAACCAAGTCCGTGTAGAGATCTTCAATCAAGACCAGCAGCTATTACGTACTTGCTACATGACTGCGAGCGGATTCTGTTATGTCGAAAATATCCGTATTCCTGCAAACGCTTCGGGTAGCTACTCTTTCTACGCCAGAGCTACAGATAATTACGGTCAAACGGTCTCCAGCAATCAGTTCTACGTTAGAATCATACCGTAAAGATATCAAACATCACTAAATAAGAAATATTTTAAAAAGCTGTCCGAAACATTTTGGACAGCTTTTTTGACACATCTTACGTAATGCGTGATAGACGACAAATCCCCTACGCCCTACGCTCTCTCCACGTACTCACCGTTCTCTGTATTGATGATAATATTTTCCCCTTGCTTGATAAACAAAGGCACGTGCGTCTTAATACCGCCTTCGAGAGTAACTTCCTTAGTCATGTTACCACCACTCACCGTATTCCCCGCAGAAGCATCCATGGCTTCCGTAACCTTAAACGTCATTTTACGTGGCAGCTCAAGAGCAACGGGACGATCCTCAAACGTCGAGATATTTACTTCAAGTCCTTCACGCAAATACTTGCCCTGTTCACCCACATCTTCATCGGACATGGTAACCTGTTCATACGTACCATTATCCATAAACGTGTACCCCGTAGCATCGTGATACAAGTATTGCATGCGACGATGCTCGACTTCGACAATATCTACCGATTCAGACGTTTTATACGTTGTTTCTAATACTTTGCCAGTCTGAACATTCTTAATACGCGTGCGCACAAATGCCGCACCTTTACCTGGATTTACATGCTGAAAATCAACTACCACCCACAACCCTTGTGGGTCACGAATGACAATCCCTTTTTTAATTTCTGAAGTAGAAGCCATAAAAATAAAACAAAACAATAAGAACGCGATAATCATGCGAAAAAATGACCACTTCGTCAAGATCAATCACCGCTTTTACTAAATGAAAAGAAAAACCGCTGACAGACAGTCAAACGGAGTAAGTACGACTAATACTTACCAAGAGGGGGGCACCTGCTTCCAAAAATATCACGCACGCCCATGAAGCGGAGAAACAATAAAACCTTTAAGAAAATGAATTCTCTCTTGCGCCTCTTCGGTATCCTGCTTCGTCAATTCGTGAATAAGTACTTCAGCCACTTGAATAACTTCCGGCTCTTTCAACAAACCCGACTCAATATCTTCATGCAACTCAACCATAGAGGCAAATGACGGCCAGCCAGATAAAAAATCTCCCTTTATCCAGTACCCTTTCAAAGCTTCCGCTCGTTCTAACAAGTTCTGCTTAGCACCTTCAGAAAAACCTCTCTTCCGCTCTGGAGCATAAGTTGTCTTAGCAGCTTCGGATTTTTTATCGCCCTGAAAACGTAGCTCGCTCATAGATAATGATTCTAGCATATAGCCAAGAACAAGTGCAGCACTCTCAAAGTTAATTACCGAATCGCTGTCTAACCGGTACTGGCATCAACTCGCTAATGGAGTCTACGCCCGCGACCAGCATCGCCAATCGATCTACACCAAAAGCAATCCCTGCCGCATCTCCCATCCCCGGCAAAGCCTGAATAAATCTCTCATCAATCGGCCAAATATCTTTGCCCAACGATCGACGAAGTTCCTGCTCTTCTTCAAAACGTGTTCGTTGCTCAACCGGGTCACACAACTCCGCAAACCCATTCGCCAATTCCAAATCGCCAATATAGAGCTCCGTGCGTAACGCATAACGAGGATCTTTTGGATCTTTACGAGCC
>CALBSL010000097.1 GCA_937968025.1 uncultured bacterium | reverse complement strand
ATACGGGCGGAACGTTGATTACGGCTTCGGCGCTCTTAAGGGAAAAAGGAGCACGAACGGTGAGCGCTTTGGTTTCTCATGTGCCGAATCTATCGATGTTACGCGAACGTGTGGGAGGGGTTTTGCCTGTTGAGGCGTTGCATGATCATGCAACGCAGGCTGTGCAGTCGTGTGCTGTGAACGGTTTGTTGAAGGCTTTACTTTCGTCATCCTTGGACGTAACGAAGTGAAGATCCGAGGATCCATCGGCAGCGTAGGATGGATTCTCGTCCTCGATCGAGTCAAGGACAAGCTATTCGCAAGAATGACAGGTTAGTGATACGTGTCTTTATCTAAACGCTACGTAGGTGACGGCTCCGGCTTCATCGAGTCTGGTGCTGTCGCGAAATTCTTTGACCATTTTTGGTTGGTGTTTTAACCAGGTATGGATGGCTTGGCGTAATTTTCCTGAGCCGCGTCCGTGAATAATTTTTACGATCGGCTCTTTGTGATGCCAATGTGCATGCAGAAAATGATCGAGTTCTCCAAGCGCGATATCGACGTTGCTGCCATGAAGATCCAGCTCGGTAACCTGTCCGAGTTCGGCTGAATAAAAGAGGGGATTGAGGGAAGCGTCTTGAGTCATTATGATGTGAGCATATGTCACACCCATTTGCTGAGCAAGGGCCGGATCAGTTTGTGTCGGTTGGTAAGGTAGAGGATTGGGCAGATCAACAGGTTCGTGAAGTTAAAGTCCATAAAAAACCCATGTCGGTGGTCCGTTTGGGCGAACGCTTTTTTGCGTTAAATAGTATTTGTCCGCATATGGGGGGACCTATGTCATGCGGTCGCGTAGAAGAAGGGAAGCTGTATTGTCCTTGGCATGATTGGCCGTTTGAGATTGAGACGGGAAAGTCGCCGAATGGGCATTGTCTTACCCGCTATCAGGTTAAAATTGAAGAGGGAGAAGTTAAAGTAGGTTGGGTAATGAAATAAAGTCGTCTATGACGAAGCGTCAGTGGCGTTCTTTGTTCGGAGTGATAGCGACCGTGGTGGCTATTGTTGTGCATCGTTTCTTCCTAAATTCATTGTCTGATGTTTTTCTCCCCTCCTCTTCCATCGGTTCAGGAAGGGAAGTTGACATGGAGCCCTATCAAGCAACCTCTTCATCGACGCAAATTTCTTCCGTCACGACAACTATCACGCAAACCAATGCCTTGGTGATGAAAGCCGTGGATGGAGATACGCTTGAAGCATTGTTAGATGGTCAAACGAAACCCGTTAAAATTCGTCTTTTGGGTGTGAATACCCCTGAATCGGTTGATCCTCGTCGGCCGGTGCAGTGTTTTGGCAAGGAAGCTTCACGTTTTGCGAAGGAGCTGGTTGAAGGCCAGCGCATTTTACTAACAGAGGACATGCAAGCTGATGATCGGGATAAATATGGGCGACTATTGCGTAATGTCACGTTGGAAGATGGAACGGATTTTAACGCCTTTCTTATTCGTGAAGGGTATGCCTATGCGTATGTCTCTTTTCCTTTGAATAAGCAACGTAAAAATGAATTAAGTCGTTTACAAGAAGAGGCGAAGGCGGCTAAACGGGGATTGTGGAATCCAGATACCTGTGATGGAATGAAGTGAGGTATGAAAAAACCATCTCCTTTTGTCGCACGTGCTGTTATGGCGGTGGCTTGTCTGCTCGGGCTCTTTGCTTCAGCGTATTTATTGTATACTTATGTGTCTGGAGCGCCGATTGCCTGTGGATCGGCCGGCGGATGTGAGATGGTGCGTTTGTCTAAATGGGCCTGGACTTTTGGTATTCCGCGTCCTTTGCTAGGAATCGTTTTTTATGTCGGATTATTTGCTTTATTGGTTGTCCGAGCGGCTACGGATTGGCAGGCGCGTTGGTTATATCGTTTGACGATGATTGCAGCCCTGTTTGGATTTATTGAGTCTGCCTTTCTTTTTTTGATTCAATGGTTGGATATCAAGGCCTTCTGTTTGTGGTGTTTGGCTTCAGGTGTAGCGGCCACGGTTATTTTGTGTATGGCGCCTTTTGACCGTCTTTTAGAACAGTCGACTGCCCCCACTAACAAAGAGTTGAAAACGTATTTTATTTTGCTGCTCACTTTTATTCCCTTAGCTTTTGTAGGATTTATCTATCTTCTTCGCCTTACCTCTCTAATAGGTTAAGGATTTTTTCTTACACGCTTTTTCCTCTCGCTTCCCTGAATGGCATGCGCTATACTCTTTGTGTATGGCTTCGTCTATACGCGCGCTGAGCAACTTGGTCTTTTTTGATCTTATAGGGAGCGTCATACGTTTTCCTCTTTGGTGGTATACCGATGGTTCGATAGGTGTCATTCATTGGTTGCAGCGTTCTTTACGCTATCGGTGGCGAGCCTATGCACTCGGGCTTTGGATACGGAATTTTTTTGTGCCTATGTATGGGGCGTATGACTGGAGAAGTCGTTTGGTTAGTTTAGTCATGCGCACGGTAGTTATTTTAGCTCGTCTGTTTGCCCTTTTTGTCGAAATTCTTTTTCTGTTCAGTTTACTGGTGTTATGGTTCTTTGCCCCTATTGTCTGCTTGTTATTTTTGCTCTTAAATCTCTCGGTGGGATTTAGTTCTTTTGTTTCTACGTATGTCGGATAGGCAGGCTACTGTACAAACGTGTCGTACCTGTCTCGGTGATGCCCGAGCTTCTTTGTCCTGCAAGGCGTGTGAAGGGGCGGGGATTTTTTACGCGACGGAACAGAGTGTGCTGGTTTGGCGTCCTGTCTTAGATGGATTTTTTTTCGGCTTACGTGAAACGCGTCGTACGTTTCATCGCGTGGTACAATTTTTATCCGTTTTAATCATGGTGGGTGGGTTTGCGGCGTGGGGATGGTATTGGTTGGGAGGAAAAGGCGATATTCTGGCGTTAGGCCAGGCACATACGTGGATATCCGGACATTGGTCTATCGTGAGTTGGTGGTTAGCGTGGAGTGCGTTGTGTTTTTTTGTTTTTCATATTCAAGCTTTTGCCGAACGTTCGTTGACGCTGCCGCGTTGGTCTTCTCTTGCTTCCTCTCATTCCGGCCATGCTCAGCAGATCGTGGATGTATCTTTATATCTCCATCCAGCTACTTGGTCCGTGCTTGAACAAGCGTACACGCTGGCTTCTCATACGGGTCGAGCTGAGCTCGAAACGATCCATCTATTTTCCGCAGCTCTTTCTAGTCCTGCAGGAGGAATTTTTATGAGCCGTTTGGGTGTGCCGGTGGAGCGCGTGAAGGAAGGATTGGTGGATATTTTGCGTGCATCTCGCCATGGTTCCCCGACGGTATTATCTGTACCAGCTAAGACGGTCCTTTTATCGGCGTATCTGATGGCCGATGAAGCACAGCGTAAACAGGTTGGTACGATCGAGGTTTTTGTACAAGCTTTTTTTGCCGACGAACGTTTGCAAGCGTTATTTGATACCTTGGGATTTCCTCCTGAACATGTGGTGCGGGTGGCCGAGTGGGTTCGTTTGCAAGAGCGTTTGCGTGAAGAGCATGATCGATTTGTGGCTCTTGCCCGTCTTAAACCTAAGACAGCCATGAACCGTCTCATGACGGCACGGCAAACCACTCTTTTAAATCGTTTTAGTGAAGATCTGACGTTGTTGGCTCGTGAGGGATATCTCATGCCGGTGGTGGGGCGTGATAAAGAAATGGATGAAGTTTTACGCGCGTTTGAAAGTGGTCGTCGGGGAGTCGTGTTGATTGGAGAG
>CALBSL010000096.1 GCA_937968025.1 uncultured bacterium | reverse complement strand
TCTCCATCTCCTCACCGAGACGGGGGCATCGCTCGCGCGGGGAGCGTTTTCCATCGCGACAGCTCCGGGGGAATCTTCAGAAGAGATATCGTTCGGCATCAAGATCTACGGACGATTAACAGCGACATTCGCCGAGTTAAATGTCGGCGACCAGATGGGGGTGCAAGGGCCTTTTGGGATGTTTGTTCTGCCTCCTGAGCAAACGCCACTCGTGTTCTTGGCCGGTGGGATTGGGATCACGCCCATGAGATCGATGATTCGTGAGGCGCTCGATCAAGCATGGCCTGAGTCGCTCCTCCTGATTTGGACTGCAAAAACCGAGGAGGATTTGATCTATCATCAGGAGTTTCTTCGATGGCAAGAAGCGTCCGCTGGACAGTTTCAGTACGTGCCGTCCCTCACGAAAGAGGTGCGCGCCAGCTGGGAAGGGCAGCGCGGCCGTCTGTCGGCGGAGCAGCTTGATAGGGTTCGTGTCGACTGGGATCGAGTGCAGGCCTACGTGTGTGGCCCTGAGCGGTACATGGTCGAAGCTCGGATGTTATTGACGGCACGAGGCATTACTGGCAAGCCTCGGTATCACGAAGAGAAGTTTTAGCCGCGCTCGAGAGGCGAGAGAGGCTTATGGTAGAATGAGTGCGTGAGCGAATCCTCGCCTCCACTTGGGAATGAACGATCTTTATTTTTGCGTCGAGTAGAGACGTTTTTTCGGGCTCGTGCGGCGCAGGCAGAAGCTATCTGCGCTTGGGAGCGTGTCTTGACGACGATGCTGAATCAAGATATGCCGGATGATTTTGATGAGCGTCAAAAACTCGGTGCAGAACCTTTACGACGGCTCCTGATACGTCACCCAGGACTGTCGGACGCCTGTCTATCAGCGCTTCATGCGTCCTGGGCGACTGCTTCGGCTCAAGCACTGCGTGCTCAGTCTGAGTTGGCGTTGATGGCGGATCGACTGGGCGTTGACCAACGACAATCGGAAGCGCTAGGGCTTGCCTTTTTTTATGATAGGGTGGGCAGCTCACCTCTCGGACGTCTTTGTATGACGAGAGACGGATGTATTTGGCATCTGCATCTCGAATCTCCGAACGACTATGATCGACTTGTGGCATCATTTGCCCTTGTTGGAGGTAAAAACACGATCGGTTGTGTTATTCCTTTCGAGTGTGTATCGGATGGTGGCTGGCCCATCCGTCTCGTCATCACACAAGATGAGGATGATGATCTCGAGGGCACGTATCAACATGAGCGCACGCACGCTATTCATGCGCTTGTTGGTCACGAATTTGTTCGATGGGAGCCGGAACTGCGGAGAGAGCAAGCATGGTTTGATATCCAGTTGCGTCGTGTGAAAGATGAACTGTTGGCATGGATTGTTGATGGAACATCTGCGGCGTCGATTCGTTTACGCGAGCCACCGGGAGCGAAGCTGGAGACATGGCCGTATTCGCATCCGATTCTTGAGCGGTATCCGCACCTGTTAGAAGGTCTTTCAGATGAGGAATGTCGATCTCTCCAGGAGCTTTTGAAAAACATTTGTCATGAGTTGGCACAACATCCGAGCATGCGAACGCATGAGCTTGTCGTGCGACAACGGTTGTGGGCGGAGATGCTTGATGTCCCGCTTGAACGTTTGCCGAGCTATCTCCGTCTCGCTCGTCAAAATATCGTATAAAGCCTAACACGCATTGACAAAAACCACGTTTCATCCTATCTTTTGGGCCGGCACTTTCACCGCTGGAGGTCTGTGATGACGATCTGTTTGGGAATCTATGTCGAGTTCCACCCTGGCACCAACGACCGCCTCGCGCAGCTCGCCGAGACGAGCGCGCAGGTCGGCTCGGACCGGCCGGGGTTGAGACGCCCTTCGTACGTGATGAGACGACCGCATCTGACGCTGTTTCATGCCATGGTCCTTGACCCCGAACTCACCCGCGTCCGTGATTCGGTCAAACACATCCATCGGTTTTGTAGAGCGGAACCGGTCAGCTTCAAAGGACTCAGTGTGTTCGGGGATAAGTTCTTGTTCCTCGATGCCCATCTCTCACCTATGCTTCGCCTCGCTCATGCGGCGGCGGTGCTCGCGCTCCTGCCGTACCGTGCATGCGAAGCGGAGCCGCCCGCGCAGAACGAGGGTCTGGTCTTGTCTTCGTCCGAACGACGCAATCTTGCGACCTTCGGGCATCCGTTGGTGGGGCCTGAGTACCTGCCACACGTCACCCTCGCCTACGATCACGACCCCGAGGTCATCCGCGCGTGTCATGTGGAGGCTGTCGATCTAAAGCAGCAGATGGTCGCCGCCGTTCGGCTGGGGATCATGGGGGAGTACGGATCCCTCAAGGAAGCGCTCTGATCTTCTCCCGCGCATGCAGATGCAGCGGGATTTTTGTTTCTGTGAAGCGATAAAGAGATAAAAAAACACCCCGAGGGTATCGGGATGTTTTTTGTGGTGGGCGTGCCAAGAGTCGAACTTGGGACCTTTACATTATCAGTGTAACGCTCTAACCAACTGAGCTACACGCCCTCGGATCAAATGGTGGGGGTATCCTAGCGAATGCTCCAAAAACTTGCAAGAGGGGTGTTTTTTTGCGAATGTTGGCGTACTTGGAGGTGTTCAGATGGGGATGATGGGCGCTCGTCTGGTGTGTGCAGCCTCCGTTCGCGGATCAGGGAGCGTCGCGCTCGGCGACGGAAGCTCGAAGGGGTCTGCATCGTGGTGATTCGCCTGTATCCGTCAGAGAATTCGCCTGTCGATTTTCTGCCGGCCGATGATGATGACGAGGGTGTGTTTCTTCCGCCGCGTAGTTCCGGTGATGCGTGAGCCTGATTCGAGGTGATGTTTCTTGCACGAGGACCGCCTCGATTTTTTCTTTTCTGCGCTTACTGGGCCGCCTTCATGCGACCGTCCATCCATGCTACACTGACCCATATGCCGTTTACTCCTGAGCAGTCTTTTAGCTCTGTTCCCACCGCGGAGCAGCCGGTGACCGTGCCCGTCATTGAGACGCCGTCGCCCGTGAGTTCGGCACCGCCGGCAGATACGGAAGAGATCCCTGATATTGTTCCGCCCCCTGAACCTCCTCCGGAACCGGAGCTCCTGCTCACCAATGGAACGGAAACCGGCGAGCCGCCACTGGTTCGTGAAGTTGAGATAGTACTCGGTAGGGAGATCGATGAGTACGTCAAAGCAGAGCTTCCAGCAAGCGAAGCGGAGTATGTTCGTCGACGGAATGAGTTGGCGCACCTCCTCGTGGCAAACAAAGGTGCCATGGATTCAGTGGATATCGACGAAGTGATCGTGCGTTGGCTCAAAACACTTCCTGGACTCGCGACGATGTTTCTTGAGCAGGCGGCCGCCATCAAAACCCGTGAGCTTGAATTCCTGTTTCAAGAGTCCTCTCAGTAACTTTTCCCATGCTCCTCTCGCTCTTTCAGCTGGATATCTATGTTCCAGCGGCTAACGAATCGGTCTTTCCCGACCCATCCGTCTGGCTCGATTCCCCGTGGCTGCCACGGCTCCTGCTTGTGGTCATGGTTGTATTTGGGGCATTTGTTGCCGTTCATGCGGCGCGCTGGATTCGCCATCACCGGAAGCAGTACCTTGGGGCGTTTGATTCAAAAATTTTGCTGGTGAAAGTTCCCAAAGAACTCCGCAAAGAAGATACAAATCAAGACAAGTCGCAACAACAGATTCAGGAATTAATCGGACGAATGGAAACGGTGTTCGCGAACCTTGGTTCGATGAAGCCTCAGTCTGGTTTTCGAGCCTGGTGGAATGGGCGCACGGATCATGTGAGTTTTGAGATTGTGCTCGATCGTGATCGAATTGCGTTTTACGTTACCACACCTGCCAAGATTCAGGCGTTTGTTGAAGAGCAGATCCATTCGCAGTATCCATACGCCAATATTGAGGAGGTGCCGGATTACAATATTTTTTCGCCAAAGGGTGTGTCGCTCGCCACGTATCTTGTGTTGCGTCGTTCGAGCGCCTTTGCGTTGCGCAGCTATCGCAAGATGGAGACGGACCCCATGAATGCTTTGACGAATGCGCTCGCAAAGATCGAAGAAGGGGATGGGGCCACCATTCAGCTCATGGTTCGTCCGGCGCAAGATTCTTGGCGTTCATACGGCTTGCATATCGCTCGAGAGATGCATCAAGGAAAAAAGCTTTCTGATATCGAGAAAAAGGGGGTGATGGCCGAGGTGTGGAAGGTCCTCAAATCGCTCACAAACGGACCGAAAGATCCAAATAAGCAAGACAAGGGGTACTCCCTGAGTCCGCTTGAGCAAGACATGGTGAAGGGTATTGAAGAAAAAGCCGCAAAGGCTGGGCTTGAGGTCTGTACGCGGTTGGTTGTTTGCGCAAAAACCCCTGATAAAGCTCAGCGCTACCTGAACGACCTCCTTGGGGCGTTCGGACAGTTTAATATTTATGAGTTCGGCAACAGTTTTAAGAAGGAGATGCCTCGATTTCCTGGTCGAATTTTGCATGGCTACGTTCATCGTCAGTTTGATGAGGAATATCGCTATGTTTTGAACACGGAAGAACTGGCGAGCGTGTACCATTTTCCACTCCCAACCACGGAAACGCCTAAGATTGCGTGGTTGCAGAGCCGAAAACCTGTTCCGCCACAAAATCTTCCGACAGAGGGAATTTTGCTTGGCCACACAACCTATCGGAACCATCGGCAAGAAGTGCGCATGCTGGCGCAGGATCGTCGTCGGCATTTCTACATGATTGGAAAATCCGGATCTGGAAAGACGGAGCTCTTAAAGGCCATGGTTCAACAGGATATTGAGGCGGGAAAGGGCGTATGTGTTATTGATCCGCACGGGGACTTCGCTGAAGACGCACTCCGTTTTGTGCCGAAAGAACGGGCGAAAGACGTGATCTTCTTTGATCCGGGAGATTTTGATCGCCCGATGGGGTTGAACATGTTGGAATTCGACCCTCGCTACCCACACTTGCGCACCTTCGTGATCAACGAAATGCTCAAGATTTTTGATCGTTTGTATGATTTGAAAGCGACGGGTGGGCCGATGTTCGAAACCTACATGCGAAACGCCATCTTGCTTTTGATGGACCATCCAGAATCAGGGATGACCCTCATGGATATTCCTCGCGTGCTCGCTGATGAAGAGTATCGCAACATGAAGCTCTCGCATTGTACCTCGGTTGAGGTGAAAGATTTCTGGACAAAGGAGGCCCTGAAGGCGGGGGGAGAGGCAAGTTTGCAAAACATGGTGCCGTATATCACCTCAAAACTCGCGTCGTTTATCTACAACGACTACATGCGACCGATCGTGGGACAACAGCAGAGCTCGTTCAACATGTACGATGCCATGAATGAGCAAAAGATCATCATCATGAAGCTTTCGAAGGGGAAAATTGGGGATTTGAACGCGAATTTGCTCGGTATGATCATGGTGGGAAAGATTCTCGACGGCGCGCTTAAACGTGGTGACATGCCGGCAGACCAACGCAAGGACTTCACGCTCTATATCGACGAGTTTCAGAACTTCCTCACGGATTCCATTAGCTCGATTCTGTCTGAGGCGCGAAAATACGGTCTTTGTCTCGTGATTGCGCACCAGTTTATCGGGCAATTAACCTTTGGAGCGAATAAAGATACTGCAATTCGTGATGCGATCTTCGGAAACGTGGGGACGATGTGTGTGAACCGTATTGGTATCGAAGATGCCGAGTTTATTGCGAAAGAATTTGCTCCAACTCTGTCCGAATTCGATCTCGTGAATGTTGAGGCATTTACGTTCAATATCAAGATGTTGATTAACGGTCAGCCAAGCAAGCCGTTCAACTTCTCACCGCTGCGCGTGCGCCTGCCGAAAACGGATACGCTCGCTCAACTTATTCGTGAGTTGTCCCGGAGAACCTACGGTCGACCTCGAGCGATTGTTGAGGCTGAGATCAGCGAGCGGCGGGCCGTGGCGAGTGCGGCTCCGACCGAGCCTCGAGAGCCGGATACAGGTTCATTGTTCTAGTCTCGGGCAAACGCACGGATTTTGCCGTGGTTAGACGGCGGCGTTCGTCCTTGCTACAACCATCTGGTACCTATGCCATCCGTCAGTCAACTCTATCGACCGCGTCGCTTCGCCGACGTGACCGGTCAAGATCATGTTTCCAAAACCTTGCGCGCAGAACTCGCGAGCGGTTCTTTGGGGCATGCGTTTCTGTTTTCGGGGCCGCGAGGCGTTGGAAAAACGACGTGCGCCCGTATTCTTGCCAAGGCATTAGGGTGTGATGGATTGCAGGATGGCGAGCCCTGCGGTGTTTGTCCTTCGTGTGTGTCGTTTCAAGAAGGAAAAGCGTTTGATGTGATCGAGATCGATGCGGCCACCCATACAGGGGTCGACATGATTCGTGAGGCGATTATTGAGCACGTTCGTTTTGCGCCAGCGGGAAAACGGAAGGTCTACATTCTCGACGAGGCGCACATGCTGTCCACAGCATCATGGAATGCGCTCCTGAAAACCCTTGAGGAGCCGCCTGCCTACGCCTTTTTCGTGTTCGCCACGACGGAATGGCACAAAGTGCCACCAACCATCGTGTCACGGTGTCAGCGGTTTGAGTTCCGTCGTATTCAAGAGTCGGCCATGGTGGAGCGTTTGGAGATGATTTCTCGAGCACAGGGGTGGGAGACGGAGTCTGAGGTGCTTCGTTTAATCGCGTCTCGCTCTGAAGGGTGTTTGCGTGATGCGGAAACGCTCTTTGGCCAGGTGGGATCGCTGGCAGAATCGGGAAAGATCACTCTAGCGACCGCAGGCTTGGTGATCCCGCTCTCGTCGTTTGCACAGGCATTGACGTGGCTCGAATTGGTTCGAGACGCGCGCGCACAAGAGGCGTCGCAAGAGATTCTTCGTTGGCAAGATGCGGGCGTATCGTTTACGACGCTCGTCGATGACATTCTGTCGCTGCTCAAGCGGTTGTTGCTCGCGTCGGTTGATGCTCAGGCGGTGCAAGCGATGCAACAAGGGGCTGAGGATGACCGTCGGCTTGCGGGTCTTGTATCGACGTGGTCGCGTGAGCAGTTGCATGACCTCGCGTTGATGCTGATGGAACGTCGTCGTGATCTGAAATTAGGGATGGACCCGGTGTTTATTCTATTGCTCGCGTTTACCGCCGCGGTCCGAGGCACGGGGGAGGCTCCTGCTACGCAACCACCACAAACATCTCCACTGGTCGCGCCGCCGCTCTCGACGCCAACGCCCGTGACGCCACCGGTAAAAACATCCACTGAACCCGTTATTCCGCCTCCGGTGGCGACAGCTCCTTCCGCGCCGCCTGTAGTGACTGCTCCGTCTCCAGCACCTGCTCCTGTTGTGGCGGCTCCGGTGCCCAGCGTGGTACCGGTCGCGGCAACCGCTCCTGTATCGATTGATACGTCTCCGTCACCAACCCCTGAAGCCGTTGCGCCTTCAGCTCCAGTCGCGTCTACAGGGGCGTCACTGGATCTGTCCACGGCGCGACGTTCATGGAGCGCCTTTATTCGGGCGGTTGAAGCGCATAACCACTCCCTTCCGTTTATTTTGAAGATCAGTAAGCCAGAGCGGGTGGACGGCTCGGTGTTAGTGATTCGTTTTCCGTACGCCTTCCATCGCGATAAGATTTTGGAAGATCCGAAAAATCGCAAGCTCGTCACGGATTGTGCACGCGAGGCGTTTCAAGCGCCAACGCTTTCTCTTGATGGCATTGTTGCCGCAGACGAATCGTCTGAGCAGACGAGTGGACCGCAAGATGTGGCGGGGAGTCTGATGCAGGCCTTTGGCGGCTCGGTTGTTGAATCCGTTTAAGGTATGCCTCTTCACCTTCGCGCGATGCTTCAACGAACGGAGGTTCGAACGCTCTCCGATGTGCGCCTCGGATGGTTGGCGGATGTTGAATTTGATGCAGAAAAATGGGCGGTGCAAGCGATCGGGGTATCGTCGATACGTCGCCTTTCGGTTTCGTTGCAATGGATTCCGAGATCCAGCATTCGATCTTGGACGAACGAGTGTATTCGCGTAGACGATGCGACGGTGAGCTATGCGGCTACCCATGAAGCGATCAACAGGTCTCGTCCTTTGGCGGCAGGCGCTTCTTCATATGTCCGCACGTGAGGC
>CALBSL010000095.1 GCA_937968025.1 uncultured bacterium | reverse complement strand
CCTCGCGACAGCCCATTCCTCCCAACAACAAACCACAGACCCCGATCAGGGCCAGTCCCTGCACCCGGAGCCTGTGGTGATTGTTCATAGCATGATTATTTTCGTTCTGCGGCGAAGGTATTGGTTGAGCCAACCGCCGAGAGTGACGGCTGTTCAAGATGCTGCACGATAGGAGCAGGCGCGGTGTACGTACCTGCCACCGTCACGCGCGCCGTGTAGCGGATCACATCTGAGTACGATCCACAGCTCACAAAGGACAGACTTCCATCCATTTGCTTGGTTGGATACCAGCTCCCTTCTGGCATGGACCAGTTGAGTACAGGAGCAAGGTTCGCTGGAAGCCGGTCTCGGATTTCGTAGCAACCGTACGTGTCTCGAGTCGAGAATGTTGGCGTGAGGGTGATCTGCACGAGATCCCCCTCTTTCATCTTTTCCCCACTCAGCGAGCGGTAGGAGCGTGCAATTCCCATGCCCTTGGCATTCTCAGGCACGCCCGGAACACGACGCTGCCATTGAATGCTGACCGGTCCAACCACAGAGACCACGGAAAACTGTTTCCATTCGTCAGCGTTGAGCGAGAGCCAATGTGAACCGTTGTTCAGATTCACCTCTTCCGTCTGCTCTCCCAGACGATAGATCAATATCGCCTCTTCATTCGGTGCTTGCGCGATGCGAAGCGCCAGAATCTGCGCATCAAGGACCGGGTCGTACGTCACTTTGTCGAACGAATTCTCGACATATAACTGGTACGCTTCACGATGTTCGTTAGCGAGGGCGTAAGCGGCGTAGCTTGCCACACGTGTCGCTTCAGCAATCTCGCTTGGCACATCAGACACCTGAATCCAGGCTCGTCCATCACGTTGCTGCAAACGCTGTTCCCAGCGATCAAGGATGATTCTTGCCTCCTCACGAGCACCGATCGCGACTAAGCCGCGGAGCAATACCATTTCTTCGCGCCAAGCGAGATTTGGCGCCTGCGCCGCTGATCGAAGCACCTCAATCGTTGGTCGTCCGGTGAGGGCGAGCCCGATAGCCGCCTTCAACCGCTGTTCGCGTGTTGATCCAGCCGCATCGTAGATCGTCGTGAGATACCCCGCCATCGCCGCTCGATCCCCCACCACCTGTCGAGACAAGAGCGTTGCAAGGGTGGCGTTGAGATCCGGAGAGCTTTGTGGCAATGGCTTCATGCCGAGTTGCTGGTACTCGCCCCAACTCAGATCATTCGTTTCTTCAACGGTTCCACCGAGCTCTTGAATCATGATCTTGGCCATCATTGCGGCAAGCGCCGCTTCAAGACGAGGCGTGTAGCTCTTTCCTTCGTACATGCCCTGCGCCTCTCTCAACAATGCGCCTCGAGCTCTCGATGTGATGAGCACCGACGAGGTGTCCCCCTTATTTTCGGGGAGAGTGAAGCCCGCGCTCACCGTTGGGAGCGATTCCCACACGGCCTTGGTTAAGGTAGGTTCAACGACTTGTAGCGTCTGCTCCATCGCGTCTTGTCGACCTCCAGAACGAATGCCGACACGAAGCGTGTGAGATCCGCGCATCGCGTCCGTCACCACGAACGGTACGTGAACACTGGTTCGCCCCTTCGAGCGAATGACCTGCGCGTTCAAGCCAAGCGTTGGCGCGTCGATCGCGTATTCAACGTCGGCATCAGCTGCGAGCTCGTCCGCCATCGGTTGCAAGCGAATCTCCGCTTTGTCGCCTACGACAAGCGCACGAGGGATAACCGCGTCGATCGCCAGCGGTTTGCGAGCGGCTCGTTCCGTCAGCACCTGTCCACCACGAAGATCCGTGCTCAAGGCAACCGCCTGGATGCGCCATGTCGTGAGGTTGTCTGGCATGGTGACGTCGAGCACCACTTCTCCGTTGGCGTTTGTTTCACCCACCACGAATGCAGCCTGATCCTTAAAGTTGCGGCGTGGCGTGAGCAGAATATCGCCCGCTCCTCCTCCCCCGCCTTCAGCGCCAGCGAAGCGGTCCGAAAGCTTATGCGTTGAAGCCGAGGCTTCGATCCCATCCTGGTACATACCGTACAGTTCATTTACGACATTGGTCTCATTGAACGCATACAGTCCTTCGAGCGCCTTATCCGCGACAGAGAGCAGGACCTTTGCGCCCGCTACAGGCTTATTGTCCGCCCCCATGACACGTGCCGTAAATTGAGCTTTTTCGCCTGGAGCGTACTCGTTTTTGTCGGATCGAACATCGACATCAAGCTTGTACGGCTCCTGCCGAACATTGAACCGAATATTTGCCACCTTAAACCCTTCCGACTGGGTGAATACCACCGCATAGACACTCACCATCGGTACCGCCGCTTCATCCATCACCACCTTGAACTCATCATCTCCGTATGAGACGCGCTCGATACCACGAATCGACGTAATGAAGAGGGGTTTTGAGGCCTGATCCGTCGGAAGGTTGAGCAATACCGCTTTCATGTCTGCGGACTCGTTCAAGGAGAGCTCACTGCCAACACCGAACTCCTCCGGAGTCTTTGGTCGAGACGTGGTATAGGTGAGATCGAGCCGTCCTGGTTCGCGAAACCCTCCAGACAATTGCCATTCGGAACCCTCACCATACTGAGACGCTGGAAGATACACCATGGTACGACGTCGTACCCCATCAGCAACCGTGAAGATCACGTGATGAGCAACGGCCGTCTCGACGGTGAGCGAATCCGTAAATTGGCCCTTGGCATCCGTCGTCAACGTGCGCGTGTCGATACGCTCCATCCGTGTTTGGTACGCATACGTCGGTTCGACTCGCTTGGTGATGTCGTTGTAGACGGTGCCGACCTGTGTTCGTTCTTGAACCGCTCGATACACATCGGCCGTCACCACCGTACCCGCACGCGTAGAATATTGGACTTTGTCGCCACGAATCACCGCATCGAGCACAGTTCCCGACAGGTGGAGCACGGAACCCTCTTGGTACACCGCTGGGAAACCAATCCCTTGCGGATCTGTCTCAGGTTGAATGACGAGTTTGTCGACCCCCATCGAGACAGCCGAGGTCAAGAGCTCAGACGAAGCCTCCTTGTAGACCTCACCTTCCGATGCTGTGGCGAGGCGGGCGTTCAGGATCAAACTATCTGTATTTCCACAGGCGCCTGTTGGCCAGCCTTGCGCGAGGGTGCAAGCCACGCCGCCACGGATAGGAACTCGGAACACCGCTTCACCGCGGTCATCCGTCGTGAGCGTTGCCGTGAAAATCGTTTCCCAGGATGGCGTGCGCTTAATCTCGACGGCCACCTCTGCCCCTGGAAGACGCGTTCCATCCGTATAGGAAGCGACGACTTTTCCTGTCACCACGTCACCCGCATACGCGTACGGGCGATCAAATGAGACATCCAAAGCCGTTGTTGGTTTTGCATCATCACGCACCTCGAAGAATGAGCTCGCGATCACCGATGAACCGCGCATCAGCTGAAGCTCATACGTTCCCGCTCGACGATCTTGCCAGGAAAAAGACGCCTGAAAACGGCCGTTCGCATCGGCTTGAACCGCTTGTTCGGCGATAACAACCGGGTATGGACGGTATCGATAGTCTTCAAAGAACCCGTATCCGCTTGGCACGATACGCAAGGTTAAACCCGCTGGAACGCGCTTGGTTGAACGATCCAAGGCGAGACCAAACACGTTGAGCGTGTCATCATTCCGCTGAACACGGCGGTCAACGTAGAGGTACGTCCAGGTATCGCGGTTTCCCGCGTGCACATCTGCAGACCGAGGAGCGTACCAGACGTCAAAGCCGGAGCGCTGCAAGCGAGCGAGAGTCGCCTGTCCATCTTGCGACACCTCAACCATCGTTTGTGCTTCAGACATTCGTCCTTTGAAGAAGTTCGCTGGAAGCGGCAAGATCGCTGTTCCATCGACCCCTGTGGTGAGCTGCACGTCTCCCATCTTGACCGTTGCGCCACTGACGGGCTGTTTGAGTGAAGAATTGACCACCCACACCAATACACGATCACGATCAGCAATCATTTGAAGGGCGAGGTCTGTCACCTGAACCAATGTCCATTCCGGTGTTGCCTGCTGCGCTCGATCATCGCTATTGGCGAGCGACACGAGGTAGAATCCCGCCGATTGTCCCGGAAGTTCAACGACTGCGGTTTGCGAATACGGCGAGGTCTGCTCGACGATTCGTGCGATCTTCTCACGTGAAAAGAGCGGCTGCTTCCCCTGAACAATGGTTGCCGCTTCTTTGCGCTGTACGAGCGTCCAGGAAAATGCTCCAAGCGAATGCTCGCGCAGCTGCATAAATCGCTTTGCTTCGTCTGCCGTCACCCGATAGACGTTCGCATCAAGCACATAGTCCTTTCCCATGCCGGTTGGCACCGGAATACGGATCGGCGCTGAAGGACGAACTTCGTTGGAACTTGGCAAATAGAGCTCTACCGCTTCAGGCGTGCTTTCCATGGATGGACTCGCTTGAAACGCATACACCAAATCCTCTTTCAATTGCATTTCAGGATTGCCAGCGATGCCAAAGCCCTGCTTGAGCGTCACCGTGTACACCTGACCAGCCGTTAATGGCTTCGCTGGAATGAAAACCATCGTGCGTCCACGAGACTCGAAGCGGCCCTCGAGCGCAGGAGAAACGGTGAAAAACGCGGCTGGATCTGCATAGCCTTCGTGCGAAAAGGTGATCTCAATACCAGAGTCGAGTGGAACGCCAGACGCCGTAGGCCCCGGGGTAAACGCCTCAGGACGAAACTCCCCCACCGTCTGGTTCACCCAGGTGTATTCGTAAGGAATTTCTTGCTCAGACGTCGTTAACGCCGTCGCAAGTGTGATGGTGTAGACCGTATTCGGTGCGAGCACTTCTTCTGGAATCACGCGCCAACCTTCATCGGCTTTTTCGACACGTACCGGCACAGGCGGATCAATCCGAATCGCTTTTTCAAGTGCTTCACGAGAGGCGGGCACGGACGCCGTCAACATCCATCCTGCTTGCGCATCCATCCCCCCAGGGAGCGCTTGTGCTGGCTCAAGGGCGAATGCTTGCGCGGATTGAGCAGCCGGAACGAGGAGCTTTGCCACGGAAGACGAACGTCGACCAGGCAGAGCCGACAACGACAGATTCAGGACCAATACCAACACGGCGAACGCAGCTGCGAACGCGACGATCCGCTTCGGCAGGAAACGGCGCGGAGAGCGTGGGGCAGACGATTCGGAAGAGGAAGATGCGGGAATAGAGGACATAGAGGTGGCGAGAGCGAGTAGGTCCGCGCGTTGCTTGGCCTTGCTCGTTTCTGTAAGATGCTCCGCTTCATCATGGCGAGAAAACTCATCCATAGAACGGATCATCCCTTCCAACGCAGGATCTTCACTAGGATGACGACGTGGGTGAGACATAGGTTTTGAGATACAGCGCCCGCAACCGAGCGAGAGCTCGATAGACGAGAACAGCCGCATGATTAGGTGAAACGTTCAGAATGGTAGCCATCTCCATGGGCTCAAGACCAGCAAAGAACCGTAGGTCGAGCACTTCCTGATCTCGTGGCGACAGGTGCGACAGGACTTCCCGAATTCGCTCCCCTTCCATGACTAGCTCCGCATGTTGATCAGGCCCCGGCTGAAGCGACGGCGGATCCCAGGGCGCCTCATCTTCGTCATTCGTGGGGACCACTTCCATGTGTGTTCCGAGCCGACGCCAGTGATCGATTAACGCGTTCGAGGCGGTACGAAAGAGCCAAGCTTCAAGCGGCAAACCCCGCCATTCAAGGGTTGGCAGCGCCTTTAAAAACTGAACAAAGACTCGCGAGGTGAGGTCTTCTGCCGTTTCGCGATGGCCGCAACGGCGAACAAAATACGCATACAGCCGGTCGGCATACCGATCGTACACCTCAATCACTCCCTTAGGATCGGTTTTTGCGCGCTCGAGCAGCGCCTCATTAAACGATTGATCCTTAGAGGATCCGGGAGACATAACGAAAAACATCAAGAATCATGACGATAGCGTAGCATGAACACCAGAAATATTCATCCCGTGATTCCCCTGGCGAAAATGCAAAAAATCCCCCAAAAACTGAGGGATCAGGGGCACTCGACCTCATCGTCCCAACAAAGGGTGCCGAGACGATGGTCCGCACAGCGCGTGTACGCGGGTGAATGGCAGTCATTCTCCATTACGCAGCGAAATCCGACATCGAACCCATCGTCTACCACGAGGTCACAGTCGTTGTCGATACCGTCGCAGATCTCTGCATGGCCAGGGTGCCGGCGCGCATCATCATCGTCACAGTCCTCGAAGAACGGGACGCCATCGTGATCATGATCTTCTGAGCGACGAAGATTTGCCGCCGCGAGCGGACACACCTGGAAATGAGATGCTGTGTATACCTCACCAAACGTACCAAGTTCGGCGAGTTCAGGCAGCGACAGCGGCGTGGCGCTTGCGAGCGTATACCCCACCTGTTCCGCAAGCGTTCGGCTCTCGAACGGATGCAGAACCCCCTCCACGAAGTAGAAGTAGCGGCCTTGATTCACGAAGATGGCCCCGTCGGGCGGAGGCATCGGCCCGAGGTCCCGGAACCGTACCTCAAGCGTTTCAAACGTACCCGGAAATACTTCGGCGCGATCGGCCGAATCACGCCACGCCGCGATCACCGACGGCCGCGCTCGACGGCGGTACCCCTGCGCTTCATTGGTGTACCACAGATCGCCGTTCGGCAGTCTGGAGAGTCGCCAGAGAAAGCGCGAAAACCACACCCGCGTCGATGCCCGCAAGCAGCGTGCCTCTTCGGCGGAGAGCGGAATGGCTTCGCGAAGATCGTAGTGAGTCAGATCGCGCATGGACGTGACAATTTCCTCACGATCCGGCCAGCGAGCCACCACCCAGTATCGATCCGCCGCATCGCGCAGGAGCGTTCCCGGCGGATGCGCCGTCGGATGCACCTGCGTGGTGGGCGGAGGTGCCAGGCGACGCCCATTCCCCTCCTCTCCCCAACAGGTCCGGACCGCACCAACCACCAACAACAGCCCCAGCTTGTTCATCGTCACTCACTTTCAGAGTCTAAATGGACTCGTCTCACTCCGTTCCATGGATTGAATCACGCCGTCAAGAGCGCTAGACAGCGACAGTAGAAGGACGTACTGTTTTTCTATGACTCCTGCAAAACCTCGTGCCATTTTGGTGGATATCGTCGATCCTCGCCTCACCCCCACTGCGGCGAAACGTCGACTGGAAGAGCTCGAATCTCTCACGAAAACGTATGGCGGAATTATTGTTGTGAGCGTGATCCAAAAACGAAGCGTTCCGGATTATCGAACGTATATTGGCGCAGGGAAAGTTGATGAACTCATCGAACTCGCCAAACAAGAACAGGTGGATGTGCTCGTCATCAATAACCTTCTTAAACCAAAGCAGCTGTACGAAATCGAAGAACGGTTCCGTAAAGCAAAATTCCCGCTCAAAGCCTGGGATCGTGTTGATTTGATTTTGAAAATTTTCGACTTGCACGCAAGAACCTCCGAAGCAAAACTTCAGATCAAAAAAGCAGCCATTCAACACATTGGACCGCGTATTTTTGGGCTTGGCCTTGAACTCATGCAGCAAGCGGGTGGAACCGGAACACGTGGAGGACAAGGCGAAACGAACACCGAGCTCATGAAACGTCACCTTGCAAAACAACTTGAACACACGAATGATGAACTGAAGCGTATCAACGCATCACGCGCCCTCCATCGACATGACCGTCTCCGGCGCGGTCTCAAAACCGTCTCGGTCGTTGGGTACACGAACGCGGGAAAATCGACCCTGGTGAATGCCCTCACGAAAAAAGGCGCCTATGTGGCCGATGCGCTCTTCGCTACCCTTGATACCCATGTTGGTAAATTGTGGCTAGAACGTGAAGACGGAACGCATCAGGGCGATGAAGTGCTTATTTCAGACACGATCGGGTTCATTCAAGACCTTCCGCCAAAGCTCATTGAAGCGTTTTCGAGTACGCTTGATGAAACGGTCCATGCGAGCGTGTTGATTCATGTGCTCGACGCTTCCGACAAACATCATCGCGAAAAGAAACGCGAGGTTGAAGAGATTTTGGAACAACTAGGCGTTCTCGATACTCCACGTATTCTCGTTCTCCACAAGGCCGACCTGCTCACGGAACGATCAAAGCAAGCACGACTCAAGCAGTATGCGAAGGAGGGAGCGATTGTTGCTTCATCAAGATCCGGCGAAGGGATCGAGGAGGTGAAGCGGGCGATTCGGAAGGTGTTGCAACATTAAAACGCTCAACCGAGCGTTTTTATGCATCTGCCAACCTCACTTCGTAAAGTGAAACGAGCTAACGACTTCTTCGAAATATGGGATTTCCATCCCTTCGTGCGTGTCAAAGTGCACGGAAGATCCCTGGATACGAACCGTCATATCCGGGACCGGAGTAGTTTCAAGGGGAGCACCAAAGAGGGTAACGCGTGTTTCGAGCTGACCCGCCACAGTGGATGTCGCGAAGGTCGCCACGGTGCCAGTTGGATGCAGGAACGAGAAGGCCCCGGCTGGATCGCGATACTCCTGAAGATCGTTGCGCACAGGAACACGATGCTTGAAAAACTCTGCCTCACCATTCCCCATCATGTTGTCCGCTATCATCAGCTTCATGCGCGGCATACCAGCAAACCGCAGCTGATGTGATTGGTTAAAAACCACCACGAAAAGCACCATTAAACCAACTGCAAGCACCATAGTAAGAACCCACAGACGGTGAAGATGAACTTGAACTGTCATAGAAAGAGCGAGAAGAATTTAGAGACTTTAAGGTACCACGATCGCTGTTGCTTCGGAAACAATGGATTGGTCACCACCCATGGTGGTTTTTACGAGTCCCTTCCCTTCTACCCACCACTCGTACGAAACAAGTGGGGGAAAGGCTTCTGGAGCTGCACCAGCGACGGGATCAAAGCGGAAATCCGTCTCAGATTTTACGCGGATCGCTTGGAATGTTCCTGCTGGAACCGTCACACGCTCCTGCGCTTCTGCCGTACGACGAATAGACACCGTCCCATTCAGATCGCCGCCCATTCCAGGCACCCCTCCCATGTTCATACTAATCACGAAACGGGTGTTCCAGGTTGATCCAACGCGAAGGTCACGAGGAAGCAGCTCACCCTCAACCGAGCGCGTCTGTGCCGAAGCCGAAGCTCCCGTCATGCCCGCCGCAAAATCGACGTAGCCAGACGCTTGAATCGCACCGTTGTTGCAGACATAGGTTTGTTCGCTGCGAGTTCCGCCCTGATATTCCACGGTGAGCTTCGCTTGATTCGCCGTCACGTCAGAGACGGACATGGTGTAGCCGCTCGTACCGCCTTGAAATCGGTTGGCGTACGTAATGGAGTAGCCATCACGAAGAGGATAGTACGGATGAGCACAAGCCGACGTTCGTCCAAGCAGGTTCGAGCCTGTCTGAGCGGTAGGAGTAGCGGTTTCCATTCCTGCGGTAGGCGCGGAAGAACTTCCGCAACCAGCGCCAAGCAGCACAAGCGCTGCAACCGGCGCTATCAAAAGAGAGCGTTTCATGGAACTCAGCATACCGCAGCGACAAAAAAACACCAAGCCTATCGCTTGGTGTTGTTGTGGTAGGCCGAACAGGAATCGAACCTGTGACCAGGCGTGTATAAGACGCCCGCTCTACCAACTGAGCTATCGGCCCATATCGTGACCCCCCGTACCGTATCGGACCTTTGGTATCGATGTCAAAAATCACCAGATTCGCCAGAATGCGTAGAATCAAGTAGGATCTCCCTATGTCCTGGACTATCCCTTTTGAACTTGACCAAGAACGCCTTGATCAAGCCCTTGTTCGCCTCTCCCCAGACCGCTCTCGCGGGCAATGGCAGAAGCTGATCAAAGCCGGCTCGGTGCAAGTTGACGGCCATGCCGCCACCTCTCCCCACTCCCTCGTCCGCGAAGGGAGTGAGGTTCGTATCGTTGAAGTGGCGCCGAAACCCGCTCCAGCCACCCCATTCAAGCCGACCGCCCCGCTCGCCATCATCGCGGAAACGGACGACTGGCTTGTTCTGAATAAGCCCGCTGGCCTCCTCGTCCACCCTGCGCCACATACTGACGAAGCCACCCTTATCGACGCGCTCATCGCTCGGTATCCCTCCATCGCCCATGTTGGCGGAGAGCCAAACCGGCCAGGGATCATCCACCGCCTCGACCGAGATGTGAGCGGCCTCATGATTGTGGCGAAAACGGAGCGCGCCTTCGAAGAGCTCAAGCGCCAATTCCAGCAACGTGAAATCAAAAAGAAGTACCTCGCACTTGTTAGATC
>CALBSL010000094.1 GCA_937968025.1 uncultured bacterium | reverse complement strand
TTCACAATAATGGCTTCGAGTGTTCGCGGTTTGTCTTCGTGGTGACCAATCGATTGATAGCAGATAGATTCTGGGAACCCGTACTTCTTCATGATTTGATAACCGATCTCTGGATGACTGCCTTGAAGATCGTGATCGACGGCTTTACCAATGTCATGGAAGAGTCCGCCCTTGCGACAGACTTCGACGTCAGCGCCAAGCTCTTCCGCCAACGCCACCGAGAGCTGAGCGACCTCAAGCGAATGAAGGAGAGCATTCTGACCGTAGCTCGTGCGAAACTTCATGCGGCCGAGGATCTGGGTGAATTTTGGATCGATTTCCGCAGGAGAGATGCCGAGCTGGAAGAGCGCATCTTCACCAGCCTTTTTGATATCGACGGCGAGGTCTTTTTTGGCTTCATCGACGAATTCTTCAATGCGCCCAGGGTGAATGCGACCGTCGGCAATCAGTTTTTCGAGTGCGCGTTTCGCTACCTGTCGACGAATAGGAGAGAAGCCTGAAATCGTGACCAGGTTCGGGCTCTCATCGATGATGAGCTCGCAGCCGGTGAGTAACTCGATGGCTTTGATGTTGCGCCCTTCACGACCAATGATACGTCCCTTCATTTCTTCCGTTGGCAGTTCAACGAAGGTGGTCGTGGTTTCTGTCACGTGCGACGCAGCTTGGCGCTGAATCATGGTGGCAAGCAAGTTTTTCGCTCGAAGATCGAGCTCGTCACTGGCGTGTGTTTCAAGTTTACGAATACGGCCGAGGAGGGTATCGGCTTGGTCGGTTTCGATGTCTTTCAGGAGGAGCTCAAGGGCGGCTTCGCGACTCAACTGAGCGACAGACGCAAGCTCGCTCCGCCAACGCTGTTCAAGCTGTTCAGCTTCGACGCGCTTTGCTTCAGCGGCGGACTTCAGCTGTTCGACTGCTTTGCGGTCGTCGTCGATTTCAAGGAGTTTTTTAGCGAACTCTTGTTCTCGAGCCACGAGGTCTGTTTGCTGTGTTTTGAGAGTTTCGATAACCTGTTTTTCTTCAAGTCGAGCTTCTTCAAGAATTTTAATCGCCTTTTCTTTGGCGCGTTGGAGAATGTCCTGATGCTTGATTTCCGCATCTTTAAGTTGCGTCTCCATGGCTTGGAGGCGCTCGCTGTGTTGCCGTTCAGCGTCGCGAAGAATGCTGACAGCTTGTTGTTCTACGGCGTGTTTTCCTTGCAGCGCTTGCCGATGTCGCCAAAAATACCCGATAGCTCCTCCAATCCCAAACGCAAGGGTTGGGAGGAGGAAAGTGAGGAATGTCATAATGGATAGCTCGGATCGTCGAGAATTGGGCTGGGGCTGTGGGTCATCCGGGACGGAAAAGAGAGCTTTGGGGAGGATAGCAGTTTTTGGGGAAATCTGTCTACGTAGGGGCTTTTTCCACGGTTTGCTATACTGTACACATGAACCCTCTTCGCACCTTATCCGATGAAGCAAAGTACGTCCGTCTTGATGCGTTGATGGCTTGGTGGCCATACGCTGAAGGATCGTTGCGCACGAGCATCGAGGCGTTATTGGAGGAGGCGAAGCAGGAAGTCTGGTCGGAAACGCAAGAGCGAGAATTGATTCGCTATGCCGAAGCAACGTGGCCAGCTCGTCGAGCGGTTCAGCGCTTTGCGCTGGCCCATCCAGAAGCGCTCTGGCCGGTATTCATTGCTCGATGTCTCCCGACCACGCAGGTGCTCTTGCAGCGGTTATCGGAAGCGGCCGGACACCAGAAGCTTTCGGAGCTCCTGCGCGTACCACAGGCGGATTTTGCCCTGCATGAGCCGCAGCGTGTAGAAATTGAGCTATTGCTTCCGCAGATCTATGCGCTGCTGTGGCGTGATGTTCGTTCTGAGATGGATCCGTATCTCCGGGAGGCGGAGCAGGAACGGGCGGAGATGCAGGCATCGCTCCATGGAACGGTGGCGGCAGGAGCCTTGTCCGCCTATGAACACGCCATGATGTACGGTGAGCGTCCGGAAACCCCTCGGAATTGATGGCTTGCGATCTCAAGTGAGGGCGGGTAGTATCAGGGTGTTATTCGTTGACTCGATTCTATGGAACATACCTTCACTGACCAAAACTTTGCTGCCGAGGTGCTTCAGTCTTCTACGCCGGTCTTCGTTGATTTTTGGGCGCCGTGGTGTGGACCTTGCATTGCGATGGGGCCAATTATCGAAGAATTAGCTCATGAAATCGATGAGCAGAAGTTGAAGATCGGCAAGATGAATGTCGATGAAAATATTGAAACGCCAGGAACCTATCGCGTCATGTCCATCCCGACGATGATCGTGTTTCAGAATGGACAAATCGCAGAAACGATCGTTGGATCCATGCCAAAAGAGCAATTAATGGCCAAGCTCGCTCGGTTCATCGCCTAATCGTATGGCAGATCGACAAGTCGTGATCATTGGTTCCGGTCCAGCCGGCTGGACGGCGGCGGTGTATGCGGCTCGAGCAAACGTTCAGCCTCTCGTATTCGAGGGGTCTGAACCGGGTGGGCAGCTCATGACGACGACGGACGTAGAGAACTTCCCTGGTTTTGAGCACGGCATCCAAGGGCCGGAACTGATGAAGGTTATGCGTGCCCAGGCGATGCGTGTGGGGACGGAGGTCCGAAGTGAGCGCATCCAGTCCCTCGCGCGGAACGAAGACGGCACGTTTCTGCTCACAACCGAGAAGGGCGAGCGCCTCACTTCTCAGACGGTGATCCTCGCGACGGGCGCCACGGCACGTCGACTCGGCCTCGATTCTGAGAAGGCGTTATATGGTAAAGGCGTTTCTGCCTGTGCTACCTGTGACGGATTCTTCTTCCGTGGAAAGCGGGTGATGGTGGTTGGCGGAGGAGATAGTGCCATGGAAGAAGCATCGTTTCTCACCCGATTTGCCACGGAGG
>CALBSL010000093.1 GCA_937968025.1 uncultured bacterium | reverse complement strand
AGGTGTCCGAGACGGCGCAAGCGATTGCCGAGCGATTAGTGAGTGATCTGCAAGAGATCTCGCTTGTCGCACGACGGCGTCCGCCAACGGAGGTTCTCCAGGCCTGCATGCAACAAACGGGCTATCTTGCGGAGGTGATGAAGCGAGGGGAGCGCGAGAAGCAAGAGGCGATCCAGCACCTCAACGGCTTCGCCGAGCGGTTGCGTCGCTACGAAACAGCCGTTCACAACCCGAGCTTGCGGGGATTTTTGGAGGAGTTTCATTTGGAACTCGATTCTGGCGAAGAAGGGGCGTTGGCTTTCGATCCAGATTCTGGTCCAGAGTTTGTTCGTATTCTGACAGTGCATGCGGCGAAAGGGTTGGAGTTTAAACATGTGTTTGTGGTGTCGTTGGTGGATCAGCGGTTTCCTTCACGCGGTCGACCAGAATCGATTCCTCTGCCAGATGGGCTCGTGCAAGAGCGCCTCCCGGAAGGGAATCCACACCTTGAAGAAGAGCGGCGTTTGTTTTACGTGGCGCTCACTCGTGCCAAAGAAACGCTCACCCTGACAGGCGCGCGCAACTACGGTGGGACGCGTGACAAGAAACCCTCGATCTTTTTTGAAGAAGCGGGTGTAGAAGTGCCGCCAGAAGTGGGCTCGGCAGGTCTGCTCGCCTCGCTCGAGCAGAAGCGGGTGGAAGAAACGTTGTCTGATGTGGTTCACTATCAGCTCAAACGACGGTTCAGTTTTACGCAGCTCGCTGCGTTCAGAAAGTGTCCGCTCCAATACAAGTTCGAGCACATTTATCGCATTCCGAAACTAGGAAAGTACCAAAAGAGCTTCGGACAGTCCGTCCACCGCACGTTCCAGAACATTCTCGCGATCGCGGCCGAACGATCTGCACCAAAGCAGGGGGATCTCTTTACGCCGTTTACCCATGGAACCGAAGGGTTCGCGTTTTCTGAGGAGGAGGCCGAAACGATTTTCCGTGAAGCTTGGGATGATCAGTGGTATCCGGATCGAGAAACGCATGACCTCTATTTCACGCAAGGCCTGCAAGCGACCCGCCGCTTTTTAGACGAGTGCCGAAAGGCACCGCTCACGGTGTTTGCGGTGGAAAAACCATTCACGCTGATTATTGGTCAGCATTCCATTAAGGGGCAGATCGATCGCATCGATCGTTTACCGGACGGAACGCTCCGCGTGCTCGACTATAAAACAGGGCAGTCAAAAGATGAGCTTGTCGCCGAAGAAAAAGAGCAGCTTCACCTGTACCAACTCGCGCTTGAAGGGCAGGGGCATAAGGTTTCGTCGATGGCCTATATTTACGTGAATGATTGGAAGATCACGGAAGTTGAACCGTTGACGGAGAAAAAACGGGAGGCATTCCTCGTGAAGCTCGAGGAGCGGATGAACCAGATTCTTGTCTCGGATTTTGCGCCAACGCCGGAACCCTTCACCTGCAAGTACTGTGACTTTAAGAATATCTGTGAGTTTCGTAAGTTGACGTAGTATGGGATTCCAACAAATTGGGTCGATTATTCCTCGGGCGCAAG
>CALBSL010000092.1 GCA_937968025.1 uncultured bacterium | reverse complement strand
CAAGCGCGTACTCCGATCTGTGCGAACTAAAAGTAACACAAGGCACAATCCATACATACCCAAGACAAAAGCATCCAAAACTCGTAAAACAGGCTGCAGAGGACGAAAAAACTTCTGAGACAAGCGATCCCCCAAATCCCCTACCCGCGCCCAATATGGATACCAATACTGAGGGGCGCACATAAGTTGCGAACGAAGATACCCCCCCATACCGATTTCCTGCATCAAACGTCGGTCCTCAGCTTGTAGTTCAGGGTAAGCCTCAGCAGTATAAGCCCAAGGTCGAATACTTGAACGTCCATTGACGGTAAGAATAGACCGATCTTTTTCGGCACGAACGCGCTGGGTAAAAGCGTGAGCTTGCGCTGATTGCTGAGCGCCAAGAAAAAATATTTTGTTATAAATGGTCGTAGAAGAAAGAACGGGTTGTCCGACCAGTAAAAAACCTCGCATCATCCAGACAACCACAAACAGTCCAGCGGGGAAACAAAAAAGCACAACTTGACGCCAGGAAAAACGGTTTAGATAGGCGAAGATAAAAAAAGCCGGCAACCACAAAATGGCATGCGGACGTATGCTCACGGCACATCCATACACCAAACCCAAGGGGATCACCTGCCACCAAGATCGTTGCGGGCGCTCTTGATGTAAAAAAGAAAAAAGAACATAGCTTAAACAAAACACGTACATCGATTCACTCCATGTTTGTAAAGATGTAAATAACCCCATGGGATCAAATAGCCAAATCGCCGTAAAGAGAAGAGCGAGCCACACCGACACACGCTGTATCAGGATGCGATAAAACCACCATCCAACCACGATCGCCGAGATAATCTGTAATAAAATAGCCACGTACCCGCGATGGTCGACAAGAAACGTTAAAGCTAAAAAGATAGGATATCCAGGCGTACGTAATAAATCATGTGTATAAGGGGAGGTTGGATCCATGGAATATCTGCCTTCTAATATATTCAATCCCAAAAGACGATAATCATGCGGATCACCCGGAGGGCTAGGCTCAAGTCCAAAAGCAACCGTTGCCACCAGCGCCCCTAGCCGAACGGCAAGAGCTATCACCAACAGTAGGCGAATTCCCCACTTTTTAAACCACTCTTGGTGAAAAAAATGATACATAGGTTTGCGGACTAAATTTGTCAACAAAAAAATTTCAAAGCATTGCTATAATTATTTAGGAATCCACCATCCAATAAATCCGTTTGGCAATCCAGATACCTCTTTCACCTCCGCAGGAAGATGCCACCAAGCACGGTGATCAACCGTAGTAATAATATAATCACATGTCTGCTGCAAAATAGGGTAATCAGAGGGCAGTGGCGGCGGAAGAATATAGGGAACAGAAGAACAACCACTTAACGCCGCGATCTGATCGGTTGATAAAAACGTCTTCGGCAACCAGCGCAACCAAGGAGCATATTGTGTACAGGTACTTCTATGCAAAAGTTCACTAAAAAATCGACGCTCTTCAACTTCTGACGGAGTTTGAGCTGGTCGTATCCGCTCAAAGAGACGCACGACCGTTTCAAGATGCTCATCCGTATATCTATCATGCGTGATAAAAAAAGAAGGATACGTTAAACGCCCTGTATGCGTAGGGAGAACGGTCATCAAATCCCCATCCGAACACAAACGAGCCTCAGGAGAAGTTTCACGTTGAACCCAATCAATCACCGGTAAATAAGGCTGCACATGCGCCACCACGGGCTTACCGGAAAAAAATAACGACACCCATCCAAAAACTCCAATGCTGCATAACCCGATGATCGACGTAGAAGAGAAAAAAGAAGAACGTCTAGGTTGAGAAAAAATGAATCGTGCCGTCGTGACCATCAAGGTAAACCACAGGGTCAAATGAACCGTAGAAAGGAGAGGAAGTCCATGAGCACGAATACCTTGCTGAACGTAGTATAGACAAAAACCGGACGCCACGACCAAACAACTCCAAGCAACTGCCCGCTCCCAAAAAGACGCACGCGTCACTTCGTCACGTTTTTTATATAAAACATATCCAAGCGTTAAAAAACCCAAGACAGCTGCCGGAAAACGAAAATGATCGTTCTGCGTATAAAAACCCGTAAATGGGGTATGCATCCACAACAAAAAAACTGTTAACCACCCTATCCATAACAAACGAAATACTCGATCCTTGAGATAGCGCCTATACCAAAGACCGCTCGATAAAATCCATAGCCCCATGGCCATCCATGTATTTGAAAGCATGAAGAGACGAGAAGCAACAATGCCTCCACGGCCATACATGTCTAATACACCTTGCGAAACGTGTGTGACTAAAAACCCAGCCGCAGCCCAACCAGCACTTATCGCCAACAGACACATACACACAAAGACACCGCTCCATACCCAAGGATTTCGTGGCACAAAATGACAAACCGCCAGGAGTAGCAGCCACATACCCGTAAACACCCAAAACCAAGGGTAAAGAAAGCTAAGTACCAAGGCCAGAAACGCATATCCCAGCGCGATCAACAAACGTCTTTCTGATAACGCCTGTTCAGCCAACGAAACGGCCCACAGAGCAAAAAGAAAAAACGGTAAATACCAAGAATAGGCCGCCGGACGAATACCCAGAGTTAAACAAAAGGCCACAATTGAAGCAAAGGCATAGACACGCATCCACGTTGACTCAACACGCCATTGCCGCAATACACCTTCCGTGGCTCGTACAGCTAACGCTAACGATAAAGACGTGGTTATCAGTTGATATTCTGGCATGCTAAAACCAAGCGCAGAAAAAACTCGCCAACCAACACGAAACGGATACTCCAAAATACGAAAGTGTGCTCCGTAGGACAGCTCATAAAGCATGCGCTGAAACCAGTTATGATAAATATCAGCATCGAATACTGTGGGATAAAGGATGGACACACGCCACCATGTCTGTCGCGCCACTTCTGAACCGAGATTCCATAACCAAAACAACCCAAACGCAGACAATAAAAAAAACGCCCAGATTAACAAATACCACCGCCAACCACGCTTAAAAAAAGACAAGATGGACATACTTTAACCCATCTTTCTAAGTCGCCACCCTATACGCCACGGAATAAAAATTGCTTCCGTAATAATGCCTTGGTGCATTTTTGATTGGCCACGGGTACGATCACGAAACACAATCGGTAACTCCTGAATATGAAATCCGTGACCAATCGCCATGGCCTTCATCGAAATCTGAAAGGCGTATCCATTGCCAAGCGCTTCGGCCGGTAAAAGCTTTTGCAAGACATCACGTCGCCATGCCATAAACCCAGCTGTATTATCATGAACCGCATACCCAGGTAAAAACAACCGCAAGACAAAACGAGCATACACATTCCCCCAAAAACTGAGCGCGCGCCGATGCCAAGACCAATCTGGAATCACTCCCCCTTTGACATACCGTGAACCAGTTCCCACCCCCGTTTCAAGACCCGCCTGAATAAGAGCCGGGAGAGCCGCCGGATCATGAGAAAAATCTGCATCCATCTGTACCATAACTTTATAACTCGGTTCATGCTCTAAGAGCCAAGAAAAAGCGTCCGCGTAAGCCGTGCCTAAACCAAATTTATGCGTACGCCGCATAAGAAACAGCCGATAAGTAGCC
>CALBSL010000091.1 GCA_937968025.1 uncultured bacterium | reverse complement strand
GGCGGCAACGGAATAGTCACCGTAAACCGGCGAGACTGCGCATCCGGAACAGAACGTTCTGGGTACAAAGCGCTTACATGACTCACGACCTGACTGCTCTTCGTATCCGGAATCTGGAAGGCGTTTGGAATGGCGAAGCCTGAATAGTCACGGCCTCCAACCCCCGTTGGACGTGAGGTGTAGGCATCGGCGTCGAAGTAGCCGCCAGCCACAAGCACCGGCTCCGTCGAGGTTGTTGCACGATTGACGTAGTTTGCGCAGTACGACGTAGGACCACCCTGTGATTGCGCCTTGTCACACAACGCGACCTGCGTACACACCTCACGATACCGATTGGTTGCAGGGTCAAAAATGGTCTCACCCGAGGAACAGCCGAGCCATTGCGCACAATCACGGTCCATTCGCACCTTTACCACCATGTTTGCATCGTTCACCGTGCTTCGACCACCGCCTGGAAGCGTGACTTCACAGTTCAACCCATCCACGCGCGTTTCTTGCGCTGGGAGGGTGGCCGCTCCATCTGGCGTGAGGAAGGAGACCGTTTGGGTACTTCGAGTCGAAGCGGCGTCCGTGAGACAGTCGCTCGTCGTCGAACACTGGCCGCCGGTATAGGCAGCTCGCGTCACCGCATCCGTCACCTCCGAACGAGACGTCGCCACCAGACCACCCGGCGTTGTGCGGTTGGTTGTGACCCGAGTTCCGACACATCGTCCGCGAGGACATCCTGCCTGCGTTGGATCTTCTTCACAGTTGATCGGCGTGGTTGGGCGAAGGCCGTTCACCTCGTACTGTCGCTGTGTTGCCTCAAGGTTGTAGGTGAGTGCCGATGTCGACATGTCACGAACCAAGACACAACCACGTGATGGGTCTACCGTGCCATTACAGGAGCGCTGATCGATCCGATCATCTTTGATGAAGTAGTAGGCGCGACCAGAAGACGTCGCTCCGCCGGAACGATCATTTGGATCACGGAACTCTGTACATTCGGACGCCTCAACCGGACAGGAACCACCCCAACCCTGATACCCAGCACCAGGAGCGCGATCGCCTGATTTCAAGAGCAAGAACTCCTGACCGCTCGCAAGCGCATCTGGATAACATGGTGTCGATTCCCCCTTCACAAACCAACCGCTGTATGTACCATCCGGAACACCGGCAAACGCCGTCACGTTGACGCGTTCGCGATATTCACACAGGTGATTTTGAGGATCCTTAAAGAATTCCCGTCCTCCCGTTGTTGCGAACTCTTCACAGAACAGCTCTGACGGCTTACACAACCCTTCCGAATAGGAACGCACGTCATCTTTGAGATAAACCGTTTCAAATTGATCAATAGACTGGCGATCTTTTGAGAATACCGGCTTCCCAAACGCCTTACACATAACCCCATCCGCCGTACAGCGCTTCGCTGGATCGTCTACCAGATAGATATATCGATCCGCGGGAGCCACGGTTGAGCTTGGGCCGCTTGTATCCGCTAGGGTTGTGACGGCTCGGTATGGTTCAGTTGAGTTTCTCGTGTCAATAAACTCGCGACAACCAACAGCCGCTGGACGACAGAGCTGTGAGAACTGCTTTGCGGCAACAGATTGTCCAGCGCGGTTTTGATACTGACGACACCCAAGCATCGCCTGTGGTTCAGGAACGCCATAGGCGGTCTGATCACACTGCGCGGGGGTATTCCACGTTCCACGACGGACGTAGACCACGTCACGCATCTGCTGAACCGTGATTTCATCAATAAAGACTGCTGCAGCGCTTGAGCCGACCGCCGTTCGGAATTCGAGACG
>CALBSL010000090.1 GCA_937968025.1 uncultured bacterium | reverse complement strand
GCATCACCGACACGACGTTGGCGAACACCTTGTTGGGGTCCTTCGTGCCGGGCTTGTGCTGCACGTTGATCAGGCAGTTCGCGCCGATGATGGTCTCCACGTCAAAGCCCATCTCCTCGTCGCGCGTGAACGGCTTGCCGCGCCAGGATTCAAGGTCGTGCCGAAGCGTCGCCTTCTCGTTCAGGCTCAGCGTGTAGCGCTTGTAGAGGACGTGCCGCTTGCCGTCGTCGCGGCGTTCGTCGATCTGCCACGCGATGTCGATCTTGTGCTGCATCGCCCCGTCCTTGAACGGGTTCGGCTTGAGGCCGATGTCGATGACATCGACCCCCGCGGCCTGCAGGCCGCCCAGCGCCGCCATGGCGGCGTCCAGGTCGTGCAGCATCGGGCCCAGCGTCGCGAGCAGGCGCTCGACCTGCGCCGCCGTCGCGGGATCGAGCGGCGCGCTGCCGCCGCCGGGGCCGGGCACCTGCGCGAGCACCGGCTGGCTGACGAATCGAGCGGCGACCGAAACCTTTCCGGAGATCGTCACGTCGCCATCGACGGCGAGCTGAACGAGACGTCACCCCACCCACCGTCGGAGAGTAGCCATGCATTCGCCGATCATCCGCCTCTTGGCCACCATCTGGCACGGATTTCATTCGTGCATCGCCGCCATCGCCGCTCCGTTCGTGCGAGCGTGGCTGATCTCGGCAGCCCTGCCCCGTTTCTGATCGCTACACGCCCTCCTCGGCGTGTTTTTCTTGCAACTGACCGTCAAGTACCCACGTCTTTGCTCGGAGAATACGAACGGGAACCTGACGTCCAACCAACCCGCTATCCGTCGAAGGAAACCGACATACCTTGTACTCGCGATTGGTGCCAACCGCTAATCCATCCGCAACCTTCTCGACGAGCACCATCGTTTCTTGCCCCACGGCTGGTGCATTCTTGCGCTCCGAGATCTCCGTCATCAGCGCTTGCAGCACATCCCAACGTCGCCGCTTTTCTTCCGGTGCCACATCATCAGCATACAGCTTGATGCCAAGCGTGCCTGAACGAGGCGAATACTGCGCGTTATAGGAAATATCAAACTCAACCTCGCGATAGAGCGAGAGCGTTTCTTCAAACTGCTCGGCGGTTTCACCCGAAAAGCCCACAATAATATCGGTACCGAGCGCTATTCCTGGAACACGTGTTCGAATCTTGCGAATACACTCAAGATACTGCTCGCGTGTGTACTTGCGATTCATGCGACGCAATACCTCAGAACTCCCCGACTGCACGGGTAAATGAAGGTAGTTCAACTGTTTCGGCAACGCGAGCGCATCGATCACTTCATCCGTCATTGAGAGCGGATGAGCGGCCGTCCAATGCAGACGCTGAAGCCCCTCAAGCTGGTTGATTTCCCACAAAAGAGCGGCAAAATGATCCTTGTATGGGTTCGTTGAAGAAAATGACTCTGGATCAGCGGCTCGAAACGAATTCACCGTCTGCCCTAACAGGGTGATCTCAATGATTCCTTGCTGTACGAGCCCGCGACACTCCTCGAGAATATCTCGAACCGGTCGATTCTTCTCGAGTCCTCGCGCATACGGAACCACGCAATAGGTGCAAAACTTATTGCATCCCGTTTGAATCGTCACATACGCCTGCACGGATGGCGCGCGCAAGGGGCGGATCTTGAGATAATCTTCTTCGAGCGAGGCGGAGTTCACGAGCTCGGGGCGCAGCTCAGCGATCCAGCGCGGGAGATGGATCATGTCCGGGGTTGGAAAATAGAGATCCGTTGCAGGCAGTCGCTTGCGGAATTCGCCCGTCTTGTCTCGTCCGGGCATGCAGCCGGTCATCGCTACGAGCAGTCGAGGGCGAGTTTTTTTATACTCGAGATACTTCTCTTGAGATCCAAATAATCGATCTTCGGCAGATTGCCGTACGCTGCAGGTGTTAATCAAGATGAGATCCGCCTCACGCTCATCGTCCGTCGCCTCAAAACCCAAGGAAGACAATAATCCTGCGATGCGTTCTGAGTCGTTTTTATTCATCTGACACCCATAGGTCGTAATATGAAAACGCGGCGATGACATATGCCGCGTATTCAAGCGAAGATGGTCTCCATTGGCAAGCCTACCAGCTCTTGCGGCCAATTGAAGCCATTTCTTCTTCGATCTCCAGTAAACGATTGTACTTCTCGACACGTTCTGAACGGCTGAGCGAACCAGTCTTGATATATTCTGATCCGCACGCCACCGCCAGATCCGCGATAAAGGTGTCTGCTGTTTCTCCAGATCGATGCGAGATCGACGTTTTCCAACCTGACGCATGCGCGAGCGTGATGGCGTCAACGGACTCTGTCACCGTTCCAATCTGGTTCACTTTGATCAGAATAGCATTCGCCGCGTGTTCATCGATGGCGCGCTTGAGCCGTTCCGTGTTTGTCACAAGAAAATCATCACCGACAATCACCGAACGCTTTCCCAGCACCGGCAATGCCTGTGCCCACGCCTTCCAATCGTCTTCCGCGAATGGATCTTCGATGGACTCGAATGAGTAGCGGTCTTGCCATGCCACATAGCGCTTCAAGAGGTCATTCGCTGAGTAGGTCTGCCCCTCTGTGCGAAATCGATACTGTTTTTTGCGTTCGTCATACAGCTCAGAACTCGCGACATCAACAGCGAAGGCCACGTCTTTCCCAAGCTTGTAGCCGCTTCGCTTCACCGCTTGTGCGAGCGTGGCAAATCCCTCCTCCGCCGAAGGAAATCTCGGAGCGAATCCGCCCTCGTCTCCCACGGTGGTAGCAAACCCCTCTTCTCCCAACAGCTCACGAAGCGCGCTAAAAATCTCGGCACCAGCACGAATACGATCGGCCATGGTTTTTTGCTTCGGAACGATCATGCACTCTTGCACATCCATCGACCAATGCGCATGCGCCCCACCATTCAACACGTTCATGGTTGCGATCGGGAGCGATGGCTCATGCTCAAACGAAAACGTCTCACGAAGGGAACGCCAGAGTGGCAGGCGGCGTTCAACCGCGGCGACTTCTGCACACGCCAATGAAACGGCCAGGAGCGCATTCGCCCCCAAGCGCTTTTTGTTTGGCGTTCCATCAAGCTCGATCATCACATGATCGATATCCGCTTGCCGCATCACATCGATCCCACGAAGAACTGGGGCGATGGATTCATTCACGTGTTTGATGGCTTTCAGCACGCCTTTGCCACCATAGCGCTTGCCACCGTCACGAAGCTCCCACGCCTCGTGCACGCCCGTTGACGCACCAGAAGGTACCGAGGCTTCCGCGGTCGCCCCGGAACGCAGAGTGACGCGACAGGCCACCGTTGGATTGCCGCGAGAGTCCAGAATTTCGCGCGCGCGAACGTCAGCGATCTTCGATCGTGAAAAGAACATACGCTCTGTATACTATCACAAACCGCCGCTCCAAACTATGGAGCGGCGGCGGATGATCGTCTACCGAATCTCGAATGTGACGGACACGTTCATTTCTACGTCTTGCGTACCGGATTGAATGGTTGGTGCTGAGCCAGCATCGGCGGAAATAGCCGCTTCACGATAGTACATCGGCACAGGACCCGGCACGTTGGCCGGAGATTCCGCAAAGGAGACAACACGAACCACGTCGACATCGAGCGCTTCTGCCAAAGCGTCAGCCTTCTTGCGCGCGTCTTCGAGAGCCTTCATGCGAGCATCATCGCGAAGTGAGGTTGGATCATCGATCGAGAACTGTACAGTGTTGACCTGATTGATACCAAGGGCGACACCACGCTCCAAGACCTGCCCAATCTTCTCAAAATCACGAACTTTCACAGAGACGTTCTGGTTCACTGAATACCCAATAATGGTATAGGGAGATTTGTCGTAGTTGTAGTTCGGGTTGAGATAGTAGCCCGAGGTTTCGATATCATCCTTTTTCACACCCAACTCCTGCATCGCCTGAATCACGGCGTTCATCTTCGACGAGTTATCTCGCTGAGCTGCTGCCGCCGTGGCACCCTGAGTCACCACACCGAACTGCACGAGGGCGAGCGTTGGCTTCGCCGTCACCTTGCCGACACCATCGATCGTGATCGTATCGCGCACCGTTGCGGGCTTCCCGATATATTTTTGTTCAAGGACCGCGTTCCACGTACGTACACCTGCAAATGCCGTAAGCACAACGAGCAACGCCCCGATAAGCACGGAAAAAACTGGTTGTTCTTTGAATGAAATGTTGGCCATAATTAGCGATGAAGAAGTGGTTTAATGCCTGGAAGCGCCTCCCCTCGAACGAGATAGTCGAGGAGCGCCCCTCCCCCGGTAGAAACGAATGAAAGCCGATCCATGACACCCGCCTGAACCAGAATCGGGATCGTGTCTCCCCCACCCACAACCGTCTTTGCTTTCGGAGCAATGTACCCCAAATAACGAGCAAGTGCACGTGATCCAGCCCCAAATGGATCGATTTCAGCAATACCCATTGGACCATTCCAGAGCGCTCGCTTCGCTGAACGAATCGCTTCTGCCCACAGAATCAACGTTCGGGGGCCCACATCGACGATATACTCCTTTGCCGCGATATCTGATCCATCTGAAATGCGTGTTTTTGCCTCCGGATTCAGATCATTGACCACCACGTAGTCGAGAGGAAACACCACGTTTTTTGCGGCGAGCAACTGCTTCGCAAAGCGTTCTTGACCTGGTTCGAGATAGGATCGTCCAAGCGATCGCCCTTTCGCTGCCTCACCAGCGAGCGCCATCGCTCCCCCGAGATACACCTTCTGCGCCGTCTTCATCAGCTGAAGAATGGGTTCTTTTTTCCCTGAGAGCTTCTTTCCGCCAAAGAAAGCGATCGTTGGCGTATCTGCCGCCGTTGCTTTTTTGACAAACGGCTTGAGGGCTTCAATTTCCTCACAGAATCCTGGTCCAGCGTATGAATCAAGATGCTGCGTGACCCCCAAGATGCTTGCATGCGCACGATGTGACACCGAGAACGCATCGTTCACGTACACCTCTCCTAGCGAGGCGATCTGCTTAGCAAATGACTTCAAATTCTTCTCTTCCCCAGAATAAAACCGGATATTTTCGAGCAGATGAACCGTTCCCGGTTTGGCATGATCAATCGCTTGCACAAGATGCTCGCGTTCTTCTGCGGAAGAGAGATCCACATCATGCCAGACGACACGAATTCCCACTCGTTTCAACAAGGGAATCAGGTGTTCGGTCGAGTACTGTCGGTCTCGTGCTGAAGCAGGACGACCGCAGTGCGTCAGAATCACCACTCGAGCACCCGCCTCCGTCAGACGATGAAGAACGGGTATCGACCGTGTCAACCGAAGCAGCGACTCGCCATCAAGCGCTCCTTCAAACGAAACATTCCAATCGACCCGCAGGAGGACACGTTTCCCCTCCCAGGAATCAAGTTTTGCCGGCAAAGTACGAAGCTTCATAGCTCGTTATCGCTGTGATCGCTCCCCCAGTAAGAGCGCAAGTTCAAGCAAGCGGTTGGTATATCCCCATTCGTTATCGTACCAAGCCACAACCTTCACGAGGTCTCCATCAACGACCCGTGTCAGCGAAAGATCCACGATACACGACGCCGGATTCCCAATAAAATCAGAGGAAACGAGCGGCTCATCGGTCACCGAAAGCACGCCTTGCCACGCCTGACTTTCTGCCGCCTGAATGAATACCTGGTTCACCTCTTCCACCGTCACTGATCGCGCTAACAACAGCGTACAATCTGACAGCGACACCACCGGCGTTGGAACACGAATAGACAACCCATCAAACGTTGATTTGAGCGAAGGAAGCACTCGACCAACGGCCTTGGCGGCGCCCGTCGTTGTGGGAACAATGTTTTCTGCCGCCGCGCGAGCCTCGCGAAGATCTTTTGCTGGACCGTCCTGCAATACTTGCGATGCCGTGTACGAATGCACGGTCGTCATGAGAGACTTTTTGATACCAAACGCCCCCTGCATGATGGCCATCACCGGTGCGAGACTGTTTGTGGTGCAGCTTGCGTTACTCACAATGTCTTCTTTACCCGTGAGCGCCGCATCATTTACCCCCAAGACAAACGTCGGAATATCATCGCTTTTTGCTGGGGCGGATACAATCACATGCTTCGCACCCGCATGAATGTGCGCTTCAGCACCAGCACGATCGGTAAATCGACCCGTACACTCAAGCACAACATCGACACCGAGCTCCTTCCAAGGCAGTCGACTCGGATCTTTCTCGGCATACACGGGAATGTGTTTTCCATCGATAATCAGGGCTTTTTCTTCACTCGTGACGGTTTTTGAAAAGGTGCGATAGACCGTATCGTGACGCACTAAATACGCGAGCGTCGCCGCATCAGTGAGATCGTTCACGGCTACCACTTCGAGACCCTCAAGCTCCGTCGCCAGCTTGAGCGCATGACGACCGATACGGCCACAGCCATTGATAGCGAGTTTCAGCATAGGTCTCAAGCATACGTCGAATGAACGCAGATGACAAAGCTCATGCGACTGCGTGGTATACTCTCTCTATGTCACGAAGAGCGCCCTTGGTACTCGTGAGCTTCCTGCTCTTTTTTTCGAGCGTCGTTTCGCATGCGTCCGCCTCAACATCATCGCCAGAAACGATGGTTGAACGCATCCGTGCTCGCGCCATCTCCGTCACTCGTCTCGAACTTGAAGCTATACCTATTGATATTCCTCAACTTGTTTTAGAAGAAGATCAGGACATTGATGGTTTAGTGGATCTCTTTGAACGAGGCATTGGCACAAGCCCTGAACGCGAGGATACGGACGGCGATGGCCTTACGGATTTCTTGGAAGTACTCGCCGGCACAGACCCTATCGGCCCGGATCGATACGCGATTGATGCCGCAACGACCGCAAAATTCCGCGGCGCCTTCATCGTGCATGCTGGGACCTATTGGTACGTGGATCCGACAAAACGTTTGCGAATTTGGCTTCCGTTACATCACCCGGAGCTGCTCGACATCCTTCTCGAGCCAGCTGCACGACCACTGCCGGTCGTTCCGCCGCCACCAGCTCCCGCCAAACCGACTCCGGAACCTGTACAGCCACCTCCCCCTCAGCCGAAACCCGTCCCAATTCCAAAGCCCGTACCTAAACCAGCTCCAAAACCCGTCCCGAAGCCAATCCCGAAGCCCGTTCCGAAGCCGGTCCCCGTTCCGGCACCTAAACCCGCTCCTAAACCAGCTCCCGTCCCCCCTGCAAAACCCATCCCAAAACCCGCTCCCACGAAACCGGCAGTACCACCAAAGCCCGTAGAGCCCCTTGGCCTCACTCCTATTCTGACTCCCGAGCCGCTCCCAGCGCCAAAACTCGTCCCGCCTCCAACCGCTACGTCCACACCGGACTTCGTCGTCACTTCAAAAAACTGGCAACAAGCGGCGCAGGAACTCCCGATTCTTGCTTATGAAAAGATCCTTCTTCCAGATGGTCGATTACGTGTCGTGAGCGATGGCGGCCTGTATCAAGTAGAAGTTCCAAATATCGGAAATAACGCTGAATCCTTCGCGCGAT
>CALBSL010000089.1 GCA_937968025.1 uncultured bacterium | reverse complement strand
TTTTTCGAACAGGTCGCGCACACGAGAGGCGCCAACACCGACGAACATCTCCACGAATTCAGAGCCGCTCAAAAAGAGGAAGGGCACGCCTGCTTCACCGGCGGTGGCGCGGGCGAGGAGGGTTTTTCCGGTTCCTGGAGAGCCCATCAGCAAGACGCCTTTAGGAATCTTTGCTCCAAGCTTGGAGAATTTCTCAGGCTGTTTGAGGAAGTCGACGATCTCGGAGAGTTCCTGTTTGGCTTCTTTTGCGCCAGCAACATCGTTAAAGGTGAAGGTTTGTCCATCTTTCGATTCGCGGGCCGTGGTTTGTCCAAACGAGGGCGTGCGGCCAGCTTGCCCCTGGGCCTGTCGCGCCATGTAGAAAAACACGCCGAGGAGGAGGACGAGGGGGAGGAGGTTCGAGACAAGAATCGGCCAGGCCGTTTCCCATTCGGATGGTTGGATGACGGTAATTGGGAGGCGTTGGATGGTATCCGCCGAAACATCTAGGTTGCGCAGGAGTTCCGTCACGGATTCCTGAGGTTCTTTGTAGGTGATTTTGGTGGATCCGTCCGAGTATTTGGTGGTGATTTTCGGGCCGCGGACCTCAATAGAGGCGATGGTTCCGCTTTCAATAGATTGCACGAGCGAGGTGAGCGACGCTTCTTGCGGACGATTCGAGGTGGAGAGGCGTGAAAAGCCCCAACCAATCACGATCATGGCGCAGACAATAAAGAGTCCATTTCGAACGGTAGCATTCATAGGCATAGGGCGAGCGTATCGGAGTTGGGCGACAACGTCTAGATGGGGGAGGGGGTGCGTGTGGCGGGCTTGACCGTTCCGTCGTTTTTCTGTACTATTCGCCCATCTGATCGGGCGTTTGGCTGGACTGACGAGTTTTACGTACGGCAGCCGCACGGACGATCACGACACTATTCATGGAACACGCTCCATTGGCACAGCTTTTGAATGACGACACCTATACCCATTTCCCACGCGTTGGGGATGTAGTAAAAGGATCGGTCATTGCTGTGGGTCGCAACGAAGTCCGTTGTGACTTAAACGGTCTCGCGATGGGTCTCATTCGCGGTCCAGAACTTGATAAGAACATGGATCTTCGCGTCGGCGACGACGTTGAAGCCACGGTCATCGAACTCGACAACGAATTCGGTGAGCTTGAACTCTCCCTCAAGGGAGCAGGTCGCAAGCGCGCTTGGGACAAGATTAAGGAATTGTTTACGCAGGGCACGGTCCTCTCGGTCAAGGTGCTCGATGCAAACAAGGGTGGTCTCATCACTCGTGTTGAGAACGTTCCAGCCTTTATTCCTGTCTCGCAGCTCTCGCCAAACAACTACCCACGCGTGGCTGGTGGCGAAAAGTCCAAGATTCACGAAAAGCTCAAGACCCTCGTTGGTACGGCTCTCGATGTGAAAATCATCGACGTGAACGAAGACGAAGAAAAAATCGTTGTCTCCGAGAAGGCTGTCTGGGAAACCAAGCAGGAATCCGTTCTCGCGAAGTACAAGATTGGCGATGCGGTAGAGGGAGCGGTGACGGCCGTGACGGACTTCGGTGCATTCGTGCGCTTTGAAGAAAACCTCGAAGGCTTGGTCCACATCTCCGAAATCGCTTGGCAGCGTATCGATCACCCTCGCGATGTTCTCAAGGTTGGCGATC
>CALBSL010000088.1 GCA_937968025.1 uncultured bacterium | reverse complement strand
GTCCGCTTCAATCGACGGACATTCCGCGTGGTGGGTGTGTTGAAACCCGCGGGAACACGATTCTTTTCGAACGTTGATGACCAGGTCTATATTCCGTATTCAACGTTCTTCGATGCGTATAACAAGAGTCGGCTGAATTTTATCTCGGTGAAAACGGGGGATACATCCCCCAAGGAAGCGAAGACTCGTCTTCAGGAGCTGCTTCGCACGAACCATGATATCGATAATCCGGACAACGATCTTGGAAAGGATGATTTTCAGGTAGGAACGCAGGAAGATTCGATGAAGAGTATCGATACGATTGGAACTGTGCTTCAGGTGCTCCTTGGTTCGATCGCTTCGATTTCATTGCTCGTCGCTGGCGTGGGGATCATGAATATTATGTATGTGACCGTGACGGAACGGACGAGAGAGATCGGTTTGCGAAAAGCGATCGGCGCGACACGGGCGAATATTTTGGCGCAGTTCTTGGGTGAAGCGGTGGTGCTCACGATTATCGCCGGCGCTATCGGTGTGGTACTTGGTATTTCGCTTACCTGGGTCGTGATTCAAATTATTCAGTCATTTCAGGATGGCTGGTCATTTGCCGTGCCGTGGAACGGGGTTGTGCTCGGGTTTGGTGTCTCGACCGCTATCGGCATCATCTTCGGCTATTTTCCTGCAAAAAAAGCCGCAACGATGAGTCCAATTGAATCATTGCGGTACGAATAACAAGCGCTTCGGCGCTTGTTTGTTTTTCATGGAACGCAGAACCCCGCTTCAGGACGAAGCGGGGTTAGGTGTTGCGGAGCCGTATGAGAGACGGCTCAGGGTTGGGCGCCGCTGACCTCCACGGTCCACGTCTGATGGGTGGCGGTCTCGATGCGTCGCGCGCGAGCGTCGAGCGCTCGCAGGTGCGCGTTGAGCTGCTGGATGCTGGCTCCAGGGCAGGAAGTAAGGACCTCGGTCCCTTCGGCACTGCGTGACACTACGTAGAAGGAGCGGGCGGAATGAGGCGGGGGGTTGCCGTTGCCGCCGTCCTCCTTATTCGTGACGCAGTCGTAGAGACTGACCTCGACGTAGCCGGCGGTGCCGGATCGGGGGAGCGGAATGTGGATCTGGATTGCCTGCTGCGCGGTGTACGTGCAGGGGCCCCAGTTGCCATTGCGACAGGTTTTGAAGCTCGGTTCGATCATGTCGCTCAGCACGTTCCCCGAGGGGCAGACGCGCGAGGCGCCATCGAGGCACTCGCGCATGGGGGCGGGCTCGACGACGGGCGTGGTGGCCACGATGTTGGCCTGCTGCTGGCTGTCCGCGTCAGCCTGTTCATCAGCGGCGAGCTTCATGCGCACCGCATGCCCGACCGCGCCGAAGAACAAGCCGATCAGGAGCGCCACGGCGACGTACGACCTCGTCACGAAACGAGCGAAGCGGTAGTTCCGCTCGGACTGCTCCGCGCGTGCGTTGGCGGCGTCGATGTCGGCCTGGATCTGGTTCGGAAGGTTGTTGGAACGGTACGACTCGTTGCTCATGTGATCCTCCGTCTCTGAGGTGAAGGGGCTGCTATTCGAACGATCGAACAGTACTATATTCTAGCAAAAAAACGCTGTTTTGTCAATGATGGTTTACGGTTATTTAGCTATATTGAGCCAAAAAATCTTCCTGTAACAAAAAAATCTCAGGTTCGCTGAGACAGGTTCACTGAGATGCGAGGCCGGCGTCGCTCCCGAAGGAGGGCGAGAGCAGGTTGAAGAGCATCGTGGGCCGGTGAAGCGCGCACTCGCGGTGCACGGGACAGTTGAGGCCGCGTGTGCAAGCAATGGTCTCGCGCCCAGGCGGCGTGAGACGGTGGGTCGTACGCGTGCTCGGCATCCAGCGGAAGCGCATCTGGATCTGGTCGTTCGCCCCCTCGTCGAAGTCCAGATCGAAGTAGATCAGCGGGGGTAGGTTCACCGTCGCGTCCGTGTCGACGGCCCGACGCGTGGTCGTCGGGGGCTGGCCGAACGAGTTCTCGATGTAGTCCGCGAGCAGAATGACGACGACGCCCAGCAGCAGCGCTCGCTGGAAGCGCAGCTGTCGCAGCTCGGTCAGGTAGCGGTCGATCTCCTTCTGCGCCTCCGCGCGGATCGACGTGATGCGGTTGCGGTCAGGGTCTTCGCGAAAGGGCGTGAGCTGGTCCATCCGGCACCTCCAGGGCGAATGTACCGAAGATTCGCGCAATTGTCTATTTCTTTCTCGGTTCAGCTGGTCTTGCCCGTTCCTGGGCAAGTATGTTGAGATGCGGCCCGTATGTCCTGGCAGCGGATTCTGCGGTTCGCCAAGATGCGGCAGGTGCCGGTGATCGTCACCGATGAAACGGGGGAAGACCCCATGATTTTGTTGTCGCTGGATCAGCTGGAGCAGGCACTTGATGGAGGCGTGGGGCCAGATATTCCACCACCGGCGCCATCTCCACGACCAACGACACCATCGTTTGCGCCAGAAGAGGCGACGATTCCCGAGGCGATTGAGCCAGGGCTGCAGAACGCACCCGCCGAGATCTCTTCTATCGAACCGGAGCAGGAAGCTGCATTCAGCGCCATTACCGTGATGGTTCCGCCGGTCGAAGCAGCGATCGTTGCCCCTGAGCTGCCGGTATCCGAACCGTTCCCAGAGGCGAAGACGGCTGCGCCGCAGGACGAGCAACCAGTAGAACCGTCCAAGCCAGCACCAACGAGCGAGATGAGTATGGAGGAGCGGTTCTTTTTGGAGTATTAGCCCACGAAGTGGCGGGAGAGCGTAGTGCTTTCCCGTTTTTTCATTCTGAAGCTCGCACGTCTTGGAGGGTTCGCATACGATTTTATCCACACACCCCCTTTGACGACTGGACGTTTTTCCGTAGAATGGCATCTAGTGGGAGAATGTGGGAAATCTCTCACGACACCTTATCTTATGCTCATCGGGGAATATCATCATACCCTCGACGACAAAGGCCGGGTGTCCATCCCGGTCAAAGTTCGTGCTGCTTGTGAAAGCGGAGCGATTTTGACCCGTGGTCTTGATCACTCACTCGTGGTCTTCCCTCGTGATGCGTGGCAAGCATTTGTAGCAAGTCTACAAACGTTGCCGTGGCAGCAAACAGAAACACGAGCGCTTGTGCGACTGTTTTTAGCAGGAGCCTCTGAAGTACAGATGGATCGTTCTGGGCGCATGCTTGTTCCAGAACACCTTCGTGCGTACGCTCAACTGACCAAAGACGTTGTGTTCCTTGGATTAGGGAACCGACTCGAGGTCTGGGATAGTGCTCGCTGGAGTCAATCCATTCAGGACGCAGAGACGCATGCTGATACCATCGCATCCGCCCTGGCTCGGCTTTCCGTATGATCGAAACACACCATATCCCTGTTCTCCTTGAGGAAACCATGCTTGGCCTCAATCCAACAGCGGGTGGCGTCTACGTCGACGGCACGCTGGGGGGCGGATCACACACTGAAGAGCTGCTCGTGCGTTCATCACCCAATGGACGTGTGTATTCGTTCGATATCTACCCACAGGCTTTAGAGCACGCGAAGCGTCGACTCAGTCGATACGGGTCTCGTTGGATGGGTATCGAAGCGAATTTTGCTCACTGGGCAAGGGAATTGCAGAGTCGGGGGATTGATGAAGTGGATGGCATGATGCTCGACTTAGGATTTTCCTCCGATGAGTTGAACGATCCTGAGATCGGCATCTCGTTTCAGCAGGATGGCGTGTTAGACATGAGACTGGGTGTTCTTGCAAACGATGATGGATTGACCGCCGCAGAGGTGGTGAATACCTGGAGTCCGCAAGCACTCGCTGAGTTGTTCTTCACGTATGCTGATGAGCGGCATGCTCGTCGGATTGCGCAAGCGATCATGCATGAGCGACGCAAGGGGTATATTGTCACCACAAAACACCTTGCAGATCTCATCGTCTCAGTGGTTCCTGGCGGGTATGAAGCCGGTCGTATTCATCCAGCAACGCGCGTCTTTCTCGCGCTGCGGATGGTCGTCAATCGTGAACTCGAACATCTAAAAGAGGCGATAGATGGCGCCTGGGACGTCCTTCGTCCCGGTGGTAGACTGGCAATTATCACGTTCCAGTCGATTGAAGATCGTGTGGTGAAACTCGCATTTAAAGAAGATCGTTGGGAGGCGCTCACCAAAAAGCCTCTCGAACCTTCGGCAGAGGAGTGTCGGAACAATCCGCGTGCTCGCAGCGCCAAGCTACGAGTCGCAACCAAGCTCCTTTGATTACCTTTCTCTCTTATGGCTCGTTCATTTGTTCTTTCTTTACAGCGTCCTCAGGAATCGCTTGGGGTGGCTCTGCCAATGGCGCGCCGCGTGTCACAAGCGCGGTCAAAAGCGTATGTCGTTGTTTGTGGACTCCTTAGTACACTATTCTTGGTATTTTCCATCATTTCTGTAAACACCTCAGCCGCCAAAACCTTTGATATGCGAACGCTTGAGCGACAAGCCGAGCGATTGGCGGAGGAGGTGAGTCACTTGGAAGCGCAGGCAGCGGTTCTGCAATCGTATGCTTCATTGCAAGAGCGAGTGCGTAACCAGGGATACATTCCCGTGCAGCACACCGCCTATCTCCAATAGTGTAGCAGACACATCCCCTCATCTTCGTGAGGGGTTTGTGCTCTTCTGGTGCGCGAGCGAATCGTTTATACTGAGACCATGTCTGTTCCTTTGGGAGTATTTGTTCGTCGTGACCTGACGAGCTTGATCGCCTTTCCGCTATGGTGGTATGGCGATGGTCTGTTTGGGGTGCTCACGTGGATGCGCGAGAGTCTTCAGGCGGAATGGCGTGCGCTCGGGATTGGGCTATGGATGCGCTCGTTTTTTCAACCGATGTACGGAGTGACAGATCTTTCGGGTCGCATCATCAGCGTGGTTGCGCGTCTGTTCGTGATCCTCGGCCGAAGCGTGTGGTGGCTGATACAGGCGGTCATCTATGCGGTCGGGGTTGTGGTGTGGTGTCTGTGGATCCCTCTTTCGATCGCTCTGCTTTTTGTATGACCACCTGGACTCTTCCTCTCTCGCGCGAGCTGTTTACTCAGCGAAAGCATCGTTTTTTCTTTCGGTGGGCTGTCCTGCTGTTGCTCGTGTTGGGTGTTGTTGCCGCCGTTGTCTGGGCAGGATACGTCTGGAGGCAAGCTGTAGCTCTCGGGAGCGGTTTTTCTTGGTTTGGTGCTGAAGGTCTGCGCCCACTTGGCGTGACCGCTCTCCTTGCCGCGTACCTGGTCTATTGGCTTCGCAAAGCG
>CALBSL010000087.1 GCA_937968025.1 uncultured bacterium | reverse complement strand
GCTCTCTTCACTTGGCGCGTCCACATTCACGACCTCGGTGATCTCTGGGATCATGCTGGTGAGGGTGTCTTCGATGCCGGCCTTGAGAGTCATTTCGGACATAGGGCAGCCAACACAGGCGCCCTGCATTCGAACGGAGAGCTTGCCGGTGGTCTGATCGAAATCAATCACTTCAACGTTGCCGCCGTGCATGGCGAGTCCTTGGCGCACCATGGCGAGCACGCCCTCGACTTCTTGGAGGAGTTCTTCACGGGTTTTCATATGCTGTGAGGGTAGCGTGAGCAGGGGAGAAAGGCAAGAAAAGGAGCTCTGCCGCTCCCTTGACATCGACGGGGGTTTTGGCTACACTACCGCCATTCCCATTGCAAGGAATACATCTTACGAGGGTGTGGGTTCACCCTCAATCATGTCGCAACTATGGCAACAAAAATGGCCAAGGGTTCTACACAGAACGGCCGTGATTCTCACGGTCAACGCCTTGGTGTCAAAAAGTACGCTGGTGAGTACGCAAAAACGGGCAATATTCTCGTCCGTCAGCGCGGTACCAAAATCCGTCCAGGACTCAACGTCCGGAAGGGATCGGACGACACGCTCTACGCCGTCGCAACAGGGATCGTGAGCTTTACGCAGAAACGCGTGATTCGCTACACAGGTCACTTCAAGATGGTGAAGTTCATCAACGTCACCCCAGTCGAAACAAAATAACAGAGCGCTCTCCTTCGGGAGGGCGTTTTGTATTGACGGAGGCGGCGGTGGCTGGTACAAGGGGCGAGCCCAATGGCTGGGTGAGAAGGAGGTCACAATGTGTGAGGTTCAGGCGGCGGTGAAGCTCGAGTACAGAGATGGTCGTCTGTGTGCCGTGCGGGTCAAGGAGCGTGATGCGCGCGCTCATGATGAGGCTGTCGACCGCGTGTCCGCGGTGTTTGATACGGTGCTTGAGCGGTGGGCAAAGCATCGTCCTAGTGGATACGCCGTTCCCTGCTTCGAGGAGGCGCTGCGTGATACCATCCATGACACGTATCGCCACCCCGATCGACGGGATGACGAAGATACCTCATTCGCTCCATTCGGTCGGGTCTTCGTTCGTTCCACTCCGTGGGCTGAGCGGTCTGGCTTTCGGATCCTGCAGCCGAGTGCGCTACTCGAACAAGGTCTCATTCATGGAAACCCGTACTCGTTCTATTATCGGCGTACGCGTCAAGAGATCGAGAACTTTCTCAGTGACATGGGAGGTTCGTTTGAGGTCATCCGACCAATTTCGACGGAAGAACTTCCTGGAACGCCGTGGGTTCAGATCGATGGTGGGACACCTCACCGCTGCGTCGACTCCCCGTTTCGTGGTCTCGCGCGGTTTCAATTCGATACGCTCGCTCGCTCAGAGCCCAAGCGTGCGATGTTCGCAGATGGTGAGCTCCTGATTCTCGACGGGCCGTCAGCCCTGCGTTACGGTCTTCTGTCGCTGCATGATGCGTTTGCGGAGGTGACGATGCCGACCTTGCGCTTTGAGTCGTTGCTTCGCGTGATGGATATTCTCGGCGTCACCCATGAGGAGATACTCGCCTACGCGTCTTCTCATTCGCCTCTCGATCTACAGTTCGGTGATCATCTGCGCACCCTGAAGAAGGCGAACCAACCTTTGGAAGGGCGACTCGCCTGGGGGCGAAGAAGGGAGCGTTTCGGCTTCTTCCTCGGATCACCTACTGAGCTCGAAGAACGTCACACCTTCCACACGCTTTGGGAGAAGTACGGCCTCCCTGGGATGACGCTCGAAACCTATCTCAAGCTCCGTCGTCCGCAGGGATGACGTTGGTGTCTGCCTCGGCTCTGTGCCGGGGCGTTTTTCTTGACGAAAGAGGCGCGGTCAGTATACTTCCGACAGGAGGTGAACGATGGGCGGTTTCAATGATGAAGGTATCTGTGGGCAGTGTCATAAGCCGACCGATTCATTCGGTCATGCGAGTTCAAACATCTGCGCGTGTCGCAATCCGGAGCAGGTATCTGAACCGCTTCCGACTCAGCTCAACCCGCCGAAGCCTACTCGCATAACATCGCAAGAGTGGCTGGAGCTGAGAGAGGCGAAACTTCGAGAGATCGAGGTGGCGAATGAAGCGGCGGTGGATCAATGCATCGACCGCTTCATGCTCCGCATCCAGGGCGGTCAAGATCCCTGGCAAGACAAAGACAGTATCGAACTCGAGGGTGAGTACCCCGAGGCAGTTGCTTTGATCGTGTGCGAACAATTGTCTAAGGTTCTACGTTTCAGAGCGGAACCCATTTTGGTTCACGGCGTGTCGTTCCCCGGTCGTCGAATCCGTGTCTTCAAGCCCACGGCCCCTGGCTGAAGGCGGGGTCTGTATCGTATTCCGCGCGTCTATCCTTGACGCGCGTTTTCTTTTCCCCTGGACAAAACGCAAAAAATGCGCTAGAAGAAGCGGGTCAACATTTGGGTTGACAGCACAGGGGAATACGCACGATGCAGAACGCGCAGGAATGGATCGGGAATACGCTTCGGGACCTGCTGACCGCGGCGGCGCAGCATTTTCGAGAGACGCAGTTCAAGCCGAGTCAAGCAAAGCTCGGCGAGGGTCCTGCCGGAGCGACCTTCGGCGACCTCTTCCTTGACCAGGATCTCCCGGCCGACAAAGAGATGGGCGAATGGTGGGTGCGCGCGGTCTGCTCGCGCTCGGGGGAGATGCGGCAGATTCGTCGCATCGTCATTGAGGGGAGGGAGGGGGCGGTCGAAGTGTCTCCGGATGGGGTGGCAACGCTCTACATCGATCCGCTCGACAACTCTCAAGGGTTCCATGCCTGCATGGCCATGGATCCCCGGGATCGGCCCCTGTCTCCGCACGCCTTCGCGACGGTCATCACGCTGGTGCGAGAGTGGACGGATGACGGCAGGCTGATCAACCCGCGGTTCAGCGACATCATGGCGGCGGGGATGATTTCCCTGTCGCTCTCTACGCCTGATC
>CALBSL010000086.1 GCA_937968025.1 uncultured bacterium | reverse complement strand
CTCCCTTCCATTCGTACCGAAGGCCTTCAGCTTGCGAGTGTGCGTAGCGTTTGTAGGCGTTGCGCATGAGAGCCTGCACCTCAGCATCAGAGCTGTTCAGCTCTTCGAGCGAGCAGCCTGCTTCCTGCAGGTAGTTGGCGAGATCCTCCATCAGACGCTGCGGTTCGTGGTCGATGTCCTTGAAAAGAACGTAGCGGAGCTTATCGAGACTGCCCACTGCCATGCGTCGGTGGGTCCGCTTCCACGCGTCGCGCATGAGGGCCTGCACCTCAGTATCAGAGCTGTTCAGCTCTTCGAGGGTGCGGCCTGCGTGCTCCAGAGCCTTCTCGAGTTTCGCTCGGTGTGCATCGGGGTCTGTGTCGATGGTGTTGAAGTCTTGCAGCAGCGCCTTCGCTTTCGCTTCGTGCGCCTCCTTTATCATTCGCTCCAGCGCCGCATCGGAACAGCGCACGTCTTTCAGGCTGAGACCACTGTTTTTCAGATCGTTGAGGAAGCGGATGTGCCAAGACGTCACATCGTCAACACCTTTGAGATGCTTGAGCTCTTTCAGACGCGCGATGAAATTCCTCTTGGAGGCATCCTTCCTGAGTACGTCCAGATGCTCCCTCGAGCTCCCCAGGTCTTCAAGTGTGCAGCACGCTTTGCGGAGCTCCTGTTCGAGCCTCTGCACATCTTCGTTGAAGTAGAACGTGGATCGCTTGCACCTCTTCAGCCACTTCAGCTGCTGTTCCGCCTCCTGTCGATAGTGGAGACGCTCCGGCTTCTTGATCTCATCCTCGGTGGAACCGATGTCCTGCGGGGTGAGTTCGGCGGCGGCGAGCGCCTGCTCGATCTGCGCCGTGAGCTTTCGAGACGGGGCTTTCTGCAAGCGGAGCTGCGAGAGGAGCTGGAGCGCGTGGCGTTTGTAGGCCTCGCGCATGATGCGTCTCAGGGACGCTTCGGTCTGCTGCAGGTGGCGGAGCCGGAGCCCTTTCTTCTCGAGGAAGATACGGAGCTCGAGCTCGAGGCGTTCTGGGTGGTTCTCGGTGGTCTCGAGCTGGCGGAGCAGGGCCTTGGCGGTCTCGATCGCTTGAGCGTCAGGTGATGAAGTTGTCATGGACCATCCCTCCTTCAGGGGTGCCTGATTCTAGCCGAAATCTCGACATGTGTCAATGAATGGCAGAAAAGAAAAGACCCTCAGAGCGAGGGTCAGGCGGCTTGGGCGAGGGAGAAACGTTGGCGTGGCGTACGCTTGCGCATCACCGGCGGGACCGGAATTGGCTCATGTGGAAGCTGGTAGAAGTCCGGGAGCTCGAGGATGGGCGAGTCGTCCATCCGCTCCTCAAACTCGTCACGCCAACGTCGTTCGTCGACATAATCCTTCCAAGTTTCACGCTCGCATCTATAGATCCGTGCACCTTGCCGATGCCGTTTCTGCTCAACCGAGCGAGGCGAGGGCAGCCGGTCAAGAAAGAGACGAACCTGCTGGACCAGGTGTCCTTGGCGGATGCGGTTGCACGTGCCGGCTCGTTGGCGCACGCGCACGGCTTGTTTGAGGTGGGCTAGTTCGCTCAAGAGCAGGAGACGAATCTCCGCCGTGCTCACGGCCGCCCGTTCGAGCGCCTCCACCTCATTGAACAACGAGAAATGGGGCGTTTGACTGGCGGGAAGGGGGTGGTGCACGGAGGGCATCAACCGCGGTTGACGAAAATCCGAGCAGACAACGTTCGTGTTTTCGATACAGGGAAGGATGGCACCGCGCAGCAGAAACCGACGATGACGGTGTTTCATTGGGCCTCCAGGGGGAAATTGGGGGTTCTTGGCAGCGTACCGTATCGTTTGTTTTCTCGTCAATAGGAGGTATCGCGCATGCTTGACAGGTGCTTGCCAACTTTTGGAGAGTTGTATAGGATGGCCCGGCATTCGCGGTGTGGCATTGCGCCCATCACGAAGGCAAAGACACCCATTCCGGGGTAGCTCAGCGGTAGAGCAGTGGACTGTTAATCCATTGGTCCAGGGTTCGAATCCCTGCCCCGGAGCCAGCAAATGAGTCGCCACAAGGCGGCTTTTTTGTTTTGTTAAAGCCAAAAAGTAAAACAAATGGAAAATATTATAATAGAGCTACTGCCCATCTACTGCCCAAAGTTCTTAGATAAGTATTTAGATGCGTAAAAGAGAAGTGGAGTTTAAGCCCAAACTTCGTCTGAAAGCAACCAATAACAGTAAGTTTAGGGTAATAAACCCTGCCCCTCTATCTTGACTTTTTCGTAAAATGATGTTTTAATAATAGGTCTCTCCGGAGACCGTAGAACAGCACGGCACCGAATACAGGCTGACAAAACTCCACTCAACCGTCAGCC
>CALBSL010000085.1 GCA_937968025.1 uncultured bacterium | reverse complement strand
GAGTTCAGACGTGTGCTCTTCCGATCTACCGCGCGGCTTGAGGCTCTGGAAGCCGAGAACGAACGCCTGCAGGATCGCATCCTCGTGCTTGAGGAACAGCTCGCCGCGGTTTTTGTAATTGCCGTCGACGACCGAGATGATCGGCCGGCCGCGGTTGGTCAGGCTCTGCAGGAGCTGCTTCTGCTCTTTTCTATTGGGTGGGGTGTGGGGATGGCCGCGCTCTTTAGCGCGGTTGGGCTCTCGGTAGAGATTGGGGCGCTCGCCGCTGGAGTAGTGCTCGCCTCTTCGCCATACCGATTCGAAGTCGCAGCCAAAATGAAGCTGCTACGCGACTTCTTCATCGTGCTCTTCTTCGTTTTACTTGGTTCTCACCTTGCCTGGGGAAGCATTCTTGAGCTACTGCCTCATGCGCTCATCCTGTCCCTGTTTATCTTGATCGGAAATCCGCTCATCGTGATGGCGATCATGCGTGGTCTTCGCTATTCAAAGAAAACGGGTTTTTATGCCGGTCTAACAGTTGCCCAGATCAGCGAGTTTTCATTAATCCTGATGATGCTCTTGGCACAAAAGGGGTATGTCGATGAACGCATCGTATCACTCGCAACCATTGTGGGTATTGCCACCATCGCCGGTTCAACCGTCATGATCCTCAAGGCGGATAGGTTGTTCGCCTGGCTTTCGCCGTATCTCAACGTCTTCGAACCACGTATCCCCATTAAGAGTCGTGCAAAAAAAGAAGCGCATGACGCGTATATTTTTGGCTGTAATCGCGTGGGTGTAGAGTTCATTGCTCCGTTGCAACAGAAAAAGATTAAGCACCTGGTGGTTGATTTCGATCCGAGCGTCATTGAACGACTCAAGCAGCAAGGGATCGCCTGCCGCTATGGCGATGCTCACGATGAAGATTTTCTTGATGAGCTAAACTTTGCGAGCTGTAAAATTCTGATTTCAACCATCCCGGACCCAGAAACAAACATCCTCCTCCTGCAAAAACTGCAAAAACAAAGCCCGGAAAGCATCATGATTGCTAGCGCGAACACACCGGAACAGGCGGAACGCTTGTACGAATCAGGGGCATCGTATGTTATTCTCCCTCACTTCTTGGGCGGAAACCACACGGCCATGTTGCTGCAAAACTTCGGCTTACGAAAAGCGAAATTTCATGCAGAGCGAGCACACCATCTCAAATACCTCCAAAACCGACTCCATGCCTAGCTAGAAACTGAGATGGAGCAAGGTGTTAGAAATAGCTTGCGCTAGCCAATGGTCACTAAAAATCACCCAAGCGAGGAAGCCGAGAAATACTGCTCCACTGCCAAGAATCAACCAGCTGTCACGATCCCATCCATGCGACGCATCAACCACTTCCGACTCAGCGGAAGCCTCGATGAGCGCCTGTATGGGTGTTTTGGTTCGTTTGGGTGATGGTTTAGCGTTTGGTGGCATATTTTGCTTTCATATCCCTTAATGATTGCTTGATAAGCGACTGCAGGACGCGTAGATCGATATCACTCACCTTTTTGATAGCTAAACAGGATTTGCCAGAGAGCTTGTATTTCCCAAGCGGCTTCAGTGAATCGCCGTAGTTCGCCCACCCCATAAGATTATACAGCGTGAACCCCGTGCTTGAGAGCGCAAAACCCGTCGCAAGACTGGAATGTTCGCCACCTTTGCTATCAAAATACGTATACGAGCCAAAGCCAAAAATCTTGCCCCAGAGCACGCACGGTGATCCGGTCGCCTTGGTGTAGAGAGCGATCAGCGTTTCAGCATCCGCTTGAAGCTGGTCTTTCCCTTTTGCGCGCGATTTAATGAGGGCGCTAGGAGACGCCTTGGTGGGTTGGGTTTTATTGGTGTAGGCCATGCACTAATCATAACGATAGCGAGAGCACTTGTCATGAACAGTACATCACCATGCATTCTTCACGGATTACATTGTTTCGCCTGTCCTACAATCATAAAAAAGGTGCGCCACTGGAGATTGGCGCTGCACAACGCGCGCGCAGAATTTGCCCTTGCTGAGCACAGCTCAGATCCGCAGGAGAGGCGAATGATACTGATCCGCGCACACCAGCTCCTCTCCACTCCAGCACCGAGCGCCGCGTCCCTTTCATCACAAGACGGCCCGGATTTCGGTCTATGGATGTACGCGGTCTTCGCAGTTCTATGCGTGATCACCGCAAATTCATTTCCATTCACGAAGAAGGAGTAGGTCGCTCATACAGCATCCCCCACCTGGGATGCTTTTTTAAACCCTCGTGTATTCCTACTCTTCGCACTCTTTTAGCAGCGCGCTCACGACAGCCATTTTTCTCCCAAGCATCTTTCCTAAGCTTTTCGTCTCGCGAGCCTGCACGGCTCGTTCAACAAGGGCAGCCTCCTCCGCTGTAAGCTGTCCATCTAGTACCGCCCGTTTGAGAGCCTCCTCAACTCGCGAGAGGTTATAGCCGCTCGTACGACA
>CALBSL010000084.1 GCA_937968025.1 uncultured bacterium | reverse complement strand
ATAGCCAGAAAACTCCTTCGGACGTAGCCGATCGCCGAGGGGCTTGCGGATATCGGGATGGGCGGCGTCAAACAAGGTGGACATATCAGAATAAAAACACCCTTGTTCAGCGAGAACAAGGGTTGAGATCAGGCCTCAAGGGTGGGCGGTGGTTCTTGGCGACGGCTAATGTCCAGCTCGATCCCCCGCAAGCGACACAGGAGCTGATTGAAGCGCAGGGCGTCGGACCGCGCGTCCCCTTCGCTTCGCGTCAGGTCCTGCAGCTGCGCACGAAGCCCCTCGAGCGCCACATGGTGACGGGTTCGAGCAGCGGCAGACATCGGCAAGGAGGAGTTGCTGAGCAGCGCCTGCAGGGTGCTGATCTTCACCATCGTCTCAGCCAGCTTTGCCGCCGAAAGCTCAGACGCTGACGGAGGCGAACGCGAGGCGCGATGGATCGGGTGACCCGAATCCTTGAACCGAGCCAAGACGTCCTCTTCGCGACTCCCCGCATCCTCGAGACCGCTGATGTAGCCCAGCTTCTCGAGCTTCGTCGGTGCTGAAGTCGCCCAGCGATACCCTCGCAAGGCGATGAGTCCTGAGATGATGACGAGAGCAACAATGACGATTGATCCCACGGTACACTCCCCGCCTCAAAAAAAGAGGCACCCTATTCTGGCACAAAATCCACAGAATAGCAAGGAGACAGCCGGTTCTTGCCAATCTTCCCATTCCTCCGTATACTCTCGATCGTCAATCTACGGCCCGTTCGTTTAATGGCTAGGACATCCCCCTCTCACGGGGAAAATAGGGGTTCGATTCCCCTACGGGCTACCAACAAAACCACCACCCAAACCGGGTGGTGGTTTTGTTGGTAAGAGAGAGCACAGAGGAGGTAAGCCAAGATTTTTTTGCTTGCAACAAGAAAGGATCCCAATACACTTCTTCCTCAAAAGCTGGGAATGATCTTGATAATCTACTACACAGCTGTAAGCTATCCTCATCCATGAGTACCATATCTGACTTCCATCTAACGATTCGCTTTGTGACCAACAAAAGCCTAACCTGCGTAGGTACTTGTTTTGCCATTTCAAAGTCATCATACCTTACCGCTAAACATGTCGTTGAGGATCTAGATCTGGTTTTTATTACTGATAAAGACGAGACTGACCACAAAAACAAAACCCGTTACCACTACCTGATCCCAGCGACTGTAATCTGGAGAAGCGAACATTTTGATCTTGCGATCATTACCCCCACAGATCCAAGTAAGCATACTGAGCCAAGTGCGGTCTTCAAAAAACCCACTCAAGCCATCCACCTAAACTCTGAGGTGACCAGTCTAGGCTATCCATTGGCGCAGACTCGATCAACGGATGCAACGGTTTCCGCAATCATTGCGCGTAGCTTTTTTGGGAACGTGACCTCGCTGTATGAAGATAACTGGCTTAAAAAAGACCATCCGATCATCGAAGTTTTTTTTCCGATACTAAAGGGTCAAAGTGGCGCGCCACTTCTTACGCACAGAGTTAAGTTTGAAGATGCTTTGATTGGCATTTGTCTTGGACAATCGGAGGCCTATACAGAAGAAAGAGAGGACTTCGAGGACTTCTACGAGAGTACCGGGGGTAAAATAACCTCTAGAACAATTATAAGATCTGGTTGGCGTTTTGGCCTATGTATCAACCTAGCTGAAGCCATTTCTCGCGAACCAATTATAGCGACTTTCTTTAACGAGTAGACACGATCTTCATCACTCCGACTACGCCAACCATAGCTACTTGCACCCTGGTTGCGTTCTGTTCACACTCCTCTTCAAACCTCTTCCCCGTTTCTATGACCACTCCTCCTCGTTGGGACTTACGTGATCTATTCGATAGTCCACAAGATCCAGCGATCGACACAACTCTTGCCACGGCGACCGCCGAAGCGCAGTCGCTTGTTCGTGACTATAAAGGCAAGCTCGCCGATCTATCCGCTGATCAGATTCGAGACCTCCTTGAGCGATACGAACGTATTGTGCAAACGGCGGACAAACCGGAGAACTATGCGTTCCTGCGCTACACGACTGACGTGAGTGATCCTGCTCGCGAAGGGTTTCTGCGTCTCATGCGCGAACGAGTGCTTCAGGTCGAGAATGAGCTCGTCTGGGTGAAGCTCGAACTCGCTCAACTCCCGAGTGAGCGTTTTGCATCACTTGTGACCGCCCCCGAAACAGCACGCTATCATCACTATCTAGAAAACATCTCCCTAGCGAAGCGGCATCAGCTCCCCGAAGCCGAGGAACGCTTGCTTGCAGACCTTCAACAAACGGGTCGCGAAGCATTCTACGCGCTCTTTGAGCAGGAGGACGCAACAAAAGCGTTCGAAGTGAACGGCGTGCTTTGCACGTTGGAAACGCTGCTCCACAATCAAACCAATAGCGATCGTCGCGTACGCGCTGAAGCCGCGGAGGCTATTGGGAAGGGCCTAGGCGATGACGCTCTACGCCGTAGTTTCATCTATACAACGATCATTAAAGATAAGGCGATGACCGATCGGTATCGTCGATACGAATTTCCCGAACAGCTTCGCCACCAGACGAATGAGATTTCCCCTGCTGCCGTCGAGGCACTAGCTGAATCCGTCGAGGCCTACCGCGAACTGTTTCAACGATATTACACCTGGAAAGCGAAACATCTAGGTCTGGAAAAACTCACTGAGTATGACCTCTACGCACCGCTCGCGACGGTCGAAAAAACCTATACGTTCGCTGAAGCAAGAGAGTGCGTCTTGAAGGCCTTCCACGCCTTCTCCCCAAAGATGGCGGAAATCGCGTCCCTGTTCTTCGAGCATCAGTGGATCGACGCGGAACCATCGGCGGGCAAGCAGAGCGGCGCCTACTGTCAGTTCATGACAGCGGATCTCCATCCGTATGTCTTCTTGAATTTTCAGGGAAAAATCAGCGACGTGCTAACGCTGGCGCATGAGCTGGGGCATGCGATCCACACGATGCTCGCGCGACCACGTGGCGAGCTCCAGTTCACCACCCCTCTCACCCTTGCCGAAACGGCGAGCACCTTTAGCGAAATGCTTGTATTTGATGCGTTGCGCCGTGAACTTACGGATCCAAAAGAACGGATGGCGTTTCACGCAAGCAAAATCGAAGAGATCTTTGCGACCGTCTTTCGACAGATCAACTACTACCGCTTTGAGCAGAGCGCCCATCGCTTCGTGCGTGAGCACGGCTATGCCGCACCTGAGCAGTATCAAACCCTGTGGATCGATGCCACGAAGAGCCTCTTCGGCGAAGCGATCGACATCTCCCCGGGGTACAGACATTCATGGAGTCGTATCAGCCACTTTTTTGATCGAGAGTTCTATGTGTACGCCTACGCATTCGGCGAGCTCATCACCTGCTGCCTGTACGAAGAGTCTCTGCTGAATCCTGCAGGCTTTCAAGAGAACTACCTTGAACTCTTGAGTCAAGGTGGCACAAAGAGCCCTAAAGAGCTCCTGGCTCCGATTGGTCTTGATCCGGAATCCACCAAAACCTGGATTCGAGGACTCGAGTGGATCAAGCGCCTCGTTGACGAAACTACCGCTGATACCTCATCCCACGAAACCACCACGCTCTAACAACAATGTTTCAGCCCCTCGTTTCAACTACCAACCATTGACAACAACCCCTCACGTGAGTACATTTTCCCCCGGAAAGTGAGATTCCGCATGTCGAACAATACAAATCCCGAGTACCCTCTCCTCCCCTCGCTGCTCGCCCACAGCGAGTTCCGCGCCGCTCAAGTCGAGGCTCTCCGCCTCGAAATCGCGTCCCTCAATCAGCTCCTCGACACCCTGAATGCGCACGGCTTCACCACCGTTTCCGAGTTTCCGTTCATTTACTCTCCGCCCCCGGAGACGAAGGTCGACAAGGCCGTCGCCGCTCTCCGCTCCATCGCAACTCGTGCCGAGGCGGCCTGGCACGAGCGCACCCTGCTCGAGCTTCTTCCACCGCAGCACGCCGAGCACGAGCTTCGGCGGCAGATCACAGACAGGCTCCGCCAGTGCGAGCAGGAGATCGTCATCGCCAGAGAGCTCGAGCGGAAGGCGCTTCTGTTCATTTTCGCCGCCACGAACGATCCTTCGATCAAGAGGATCCTGGCGGAAGGTCGGGTGAAAGCGCGTAAGGCCGAATATCTTGATGCGCTGGCAACACTCGAATCCAAGAAGGCTGAGCTCCGACGAATCAACGAGGCCATCAATCGAGCCAAGGACGAACATCGAGCGGCCGGCGGATCAACCAAGTCTCAGAGGATCCAGCTCCTCACCATGCACTCTCATCTCGACGAAGCAAAGAAGGGGTTCGCACTCGCCAAAGCCAGCGCGGATCATCTCGAGCGCTCCCTCGTGATCGCCCAGGCTCAGCTCGACGCGCTCTCCGATCCACCTCCCAAGGAGGAAAGCTGACCCCCCTCCCCCCCCGGTACACCCGGGATTTTTTATACCAAGAAACGCACGTGGATCGAATTGCCTGTTCTGCCGGCATCCCTTGACAAAACCTCGGATTCTGTGTAGAATCAGCCACTCTTGCACACGCATCAGCCCTCGTCCCACAGTGGGACCGGAGAGCACTGATAGCCACGGCAGAGCGCACCCAGGAGCACCATGGACCGCTTCAACATCAAACTCACCGCGACCATCGCCTGCATCACCTTCTACGCCCTGCGAGAGCCGACCAAGACGGTCAACATCGGAAACGCCGTGAGCGGACTTCAGGATCTGCTCACTTCGAGCGAATACCGCCTCAGCGGCTCGTACGACTTCCTCACCCCTGAGATGATCACCTACTGCACCGGTATCACCGACACAGGGGTACTCAACCAGATCCTCGCGATCTGGCACGAGGTCCCGGCGACGAACGCCCAAACCTCACAGATCCCCGAGTCGAGCACCTACGAGTTCTACCTCACTCTCATGAAGCGCCTCCCGACGCACGTCAAGAGCGCGGAGCGCCTCTTCAGCCTCGAGGCCCCCCATTCGGACCTCTACGAGGCCCTCAAGAAGCTCGTCCCCGCACAGTTCGCTGTTCTGGAGCTCTTCCTCGGGGTCCCGACTGGGGAGCGAACGCCGGACGCCATGCCGTTGCCCAATCGTGCTGTCATCCTCCTGCGCTACCTCAACACGCAGACGGGAGGTCTGGACATGCTCCGCGAGGAGCTCGCCAGGAGCCATCCCGGGCTCCTCAAGCGCTGAAACACTTCCAACTCAGGAGAGGTCACATGAACCGCCCCTTTCTCCTCATCCTCGCCATCATCGTCACCTCTGGCTGCTTCGTCGGGCTGTCACCTGTCGACGTGCAGACGCTCCTCAGCCGCACCCTCACCCTCGAGCGCGAGAACGGTCGCCTCCAGGCCGAGAACTGCGGACTTCGAAGCCGGGCGGGCAACCCCACCGGGCCGACGCCGGCCACGCTCCTCATCACGATCCCGTCCGACACCGACGGCGGTCTCCCCTCGCCCCGCGACGGCGGCCGCCCGAACGATCGCTGAACCCACTCGCTCGAGTGGGTCTTTTCTTTCCAAAAAAACACCTCCCGATGGTTCGAGAGGTGTCGTGTTTACGCCCGCGTCTGCCACACGTGTTCTTGGCGGCACAGCAACGTTTCCGCCTGCGCCGGTTCAGCCATCAGTTCTTTGATGACCCGTTCCATCCGGACCCCCTTGGTGTGATGCCCTCCTTCAGATGCCTTGGCGAGCACGAGATCGCCTGGTCGTAGGATGTCCTGCACCCATTCGCCAAGTTCCGGCGTATCCGCGAAGATTCGTACCCGGTCTTCGGTCATGCCGCCTTCGAGCGCTCCGCGTCGATACGCTTCGGCGAATGCCCCCGTCACCGCCAGTACATCGATGCCTAGTTGAGCCGCCTGTTTGCCGATCTCTGCGTGCAACATCTCCGCCGAAGGACCGAGCTCACGCATCTCTCCAAGACAGGCGATGGTGCGTTGCTTTCCCTGATCCACCTCCACAGAGGCAAGATCACGAAGGGCGGCGAGCACCGCGACCGGCGAGGCGTTATAGCTATCATCGAAGAGCATTGTCTTCTTGACCCCTGGAATGAGTCGCGTACGTCCAGGGAGCGGACGAATCTGCTTCCAACCTTCGGCCATTTCTGAGGTTGAGATATCGAGCGCAAGACCAACGGCCGCTGATGCCGCTAAGGCATATGCAACCGAGCGTCCAAACACCCCCTCAACAACTACCGTCTGTTTTTGTTGTAAGACGCGCAGTTCCACCTCGAGACCTGTCGGCATCGCACCGGCGGACGTGTCTTCCGTACGAATGCGCATCGACAGAATGCGCACGTCGGCGGATTCAGCGGTCCCAAAGGTGATCAGCTGTGCCGTTGGCGCTTCGGAGCGCATGGCGAGCACCCGCGGATCATCTGCATTGAGCACCATCGTTCCATTCGTCGGCAAGGCACGAACGAGCGTCGCCTTCTCATGAGCAAGATCGTTGATGGTTGGATAGTTTGCCGCATGCACCGGAGCCCAGTTTGGATCTTCAGGCGTCACTGCCGTCACCACGGAAATAGACGGACGTGCCAGCGAAGTAAGGTAGGCAATATCGCCCGGATGGTCCGCACCCATCTCGAGAACAAAGGTCTTCGCTCCGGTGCGCCACAAACCAAACCGTCCGCACGTCGCACGCCAAAGAAGCTTCACCCAGCGAACAGGAGATCGACCAGGGGCTGGAAGCGCAAAAATCGTGAGCGGAACACCCAGTTGGTTATTGTAGTTCTTTGTTGGCACACGAAGCCCCTCGCGATATTCAAGCGAACCTCCAAGTACGGCGCCGACGCATTGCCGACTCGTGGACTTCCCCACCGAACCTGTGAGCGCAATAATGAGCGGACGTTCCCGTTCAAGCACGATACGGGCACTGCTGCCGAGATAGCCCGTCAAAAGAGAGAGGATCGAGGACATAGATATCGTGAGCATAGCGACACCGGTCCCACGCTTCAAGTCCGTGGTAAACACTACGGCTGCACGCTGGTCGTTGAACTCGTCGGAGGAACAACGACGGTTTTTACGGCACGCTCTGGAGGAATCTCTAAAATACGAACCAATTCCTTCGCGAGTTCCCCAAAAATTGGGGCGGCGGAAGACTCGGCGTACTGCACGGTGGTTGGGCGATCAATCTTCACAAGCATCACAAACTGCGGTTGATCGGTTGGCCCATAACCCACGAATGACCCAATCGTGGCATCCTTCAAATACCCTTGACCGTTTGGGTTCGGAATCTGCGCCGTGCCTGTTTTTCCGGCGATGTAATACCCCGGGACACCCGCCCGTTTTCCATGCCCGTTCTCGACCACGTTCACGAGCATCGCCGTGATGAGTCGGCTCGTGCGCTCAGAAATAACCTGCCCGAGCGGCTTCGGCGTCACCGCTTCAACCGTTCCATCCGCACGACGATACTCCTCCACCAGACGCGGCGCATACCGAATACCACCGTTCGCGAGCGGAACATAGGACATCACCATTTGCATGGGTGTTGCCGCCATCCCTTGGCCGAACGAAATGGTCGCCCCGAAAATCTCTCCCCGTTTATAGATCTGTGAAATATCCCCCTTTACTTCCGGCGATAATGGTACGCCGGTTTTTTCGCCAAAGCCGAACTGCTCAACATACGTGCGAAACAGCTCCTTGCCGAGCAATCGTTCCACGAAAATCGTCCCTGTGTTTAACGACTTCTCCAACACCTGCGTCATGGTTTGCAGACCGTGGGCCAACTTGTCTGAATTTCTGATCGTAAAATCATCGATCTTTTCAGCGCCCGTGTCGTTATACACCGTCGATGGCGAAATTTTCTTTGCATCAAGCCCCGCCGCCAACGTGACCGCCTTAAAAATGGACCCCGGTTCATACTGATAAAACGTGATCGGATTATTGAACACCGCTACATCGTCAACATATCGAAAATTTGCCGGATCAAAATCCGGCGCCGAACACATAGCTAACACCGAGCCATCCGTCGGACGCACGATCACTACCGATCCACCCGTCGCCCCGAATCGATCGACAGCTTCTTTGATTTTTGCACAGGTAATGTACTGGATTTGGCGATCGATCGTGAGCACGATATCTTTACCATCTTCTGCCGCTTCGAGGTTGATCGACCCAATCGTGAGCCGACGACCCGTTGCATCACGTTCTGCCTCGATTCTTCCGGCCTTTCCTCGGAGAACATCATCAAAATACCCTTCGAGTCCGTACCGACCAACTCGCTCATTCCGCTCATTCAACGAAACAAAACCAAGCATTTGCCCGCCCAATCCAGACTCGGGATACAGGCGAGCGAGGCCTTTTTGGACACCTATGCCCGGCAAACGAGCAGCGCGCAATGCTTCAACTTTCTCGTAAGCAGCATCACGATCAAGCACCATGTAGGTCGTGGTAGGTGCGAGAAGCCTATCGATAAATTCCTCTTTTGGCTTTTGTAAAATCTGCGACACCTGTTCAGCGATGGCGGCACGGTCCTTCATTTCACGAGGAACCGCATAAATCTGCCAGGCATCACGGTCTGTGGCGATAGGATGGAGCGCCCCGTCGACCCGATCACGCACATAGATCGTTCCACGACGTGGCATGAGCGCTCGCTCGAGTGAATGTTGCCCAGACGCAAGCACTTGATACGATTTGTGCTCCAGCACCTGCAACTGAAAAAATCGCACAAGCAACGTGATGCCAAGCAAGGCACACCCCGCCGCCAACCAATACAAACGAGGATCACCGGAAAGCGCTGAGTACCAAGACCCTCCTCGTCTTGTTCCAGAAGAAGTCCACTTCACGTCTGTAGTATACCGCAAGCACAACAAAAAACCGAGCTCAGAGAGAGCTCGGGGGTCAGATGCCCGCCACGCGAATGGCGTACGCGAGAAAGGTGATGGAGAAGAGCAGCATGAAGGCGCCCAGAAGCATGTAGCGGACCTCCATCCAGCTGGGACGCTCGCGCACCGCATCGCAGAACTTCTGCCACGAGGTACGCTCCATCGCCATGCGTTCCAGCGCTCTGCGCTTCTCGACGTCAGGCGCGAGCGGCTTGAGCGACGTGACGACGGTCGGGTTACGAGTGACCATGGCCTTCCACCTGGCGTTGGCGGCCTTCACGGGATCGAACGGCCGCTCTTCAGGAACCACGAGGTCCTCCGCACCGAGCCTGGAACCGGCGCGCAGCGTGGGCGGACGCCGCGCCACGGCGTCCTTGAAATCCGTGAACCCATTGAGCAGCCCATCGAGCGTTGACGATCGACGGACAGGAACAGGGAGCTCAGCCCCATCACCCTTGGCGGCCGCATCAGCGTCCGACTTGGTTCCCACCTTCAAACGAAACATATTCACCTCACCACCCATGAACGCTTCCTCCTACAGAACACCGCGGCGATACTATCGTGTTTTTCCTCTTCTGTCAACCCTCTTGCTCAGTACGCACCGCCCCCACCACGGCTCCAAACAAGAACAGCTGCGAAAGAAGAAAACACCACAGCAAGAGATAGACCACGGCCGATCCAGCTCCAAACAACGAGAACAAGCTCTTCGAATGAGTGAGCGGAGCGATCAGAGCTTTGGCAGCCAACAACCCCGCCAACAACACAGCTAAGGAGGTCCACAACCGACGAAACGATGGCGCTTCAGGCGCGAGAGTGAAATACAACACGCTAAACACTCCAAGTGCCCCTGCAAACACAAACCAGTTCGAGAAGAGCGCCCACAATGTTGGGATAGACTGACCAAAAATCGCCTCTTTGATCACCGGTCCCAGTAAGAGCGCGGATGCCAGCAAGAAAAACCCACCGACCGCCGCAATCACCAGGGCGCCCATCGTCGCGAATGAGCGAAGGAACCCTCGGAAAAATCGCGGGACAGGATGAGAGCGCTGTTCGGTTCTGCCCCATAACACCTGAAGACAGGTCTGCATATGCCGAAACAATGCGGCCGCACCAACGGCGGTCAGGGCCATATTTCCAGCAATCGTGATCCAATCCCCCTGAAACAGGTTCGGCTGAAGGAGAAGGGCGCGAATCGCGTCAGCGGTTTCAACGCCGAGCCCACGCACCAACGTCACGTAAACCTCGTTCCTCGCAATACCTTCACCAAAAATACGATCGAGGAGCGACAGGAGCAATACAAACAGCGGCGCGATGGAAAACAGAGCAAAAAAGGCCATCGCCGCTCCCCGCTCCCAACACCGTGCCCCCACCCAACGAAATCCCACCGAGCGCCAGAAGCGCAGTACAGTCGTGGCAGACATAAAGATAAACGGAGTATAGCACTCGTGATATACTGCCACCAATGAACCAATCTCCTTGGCTCCACCACCTCAACCGGCGTCGTCCTTTGTATACGCTGGATCAACACCGACGTGAAGACGTGGTGATTATCGGTGGCGGGATCGCTGGCATGATGACGGCGGCGTTTACGCTCCTACGCACCCAGCGGTCCGTGCTGCTGCTTGAAGCAACGCGCATTGCCCATGGCGCAACCGGGCACAACGCTGGGCAGATCACGTCCTACTTCGAACGCTCGTTTCCTGACATGGTGCGCGAATACGGGCTCACTCGAGCGGCCGATGCTGTACGCGGCGTAGAATCTGGTTGGGATCTTCTCGACGAGCTCAAGCGAAGGTTTCAGCTCACCACTCCCCTGCATCGCTTCATGGGATACGTGGGGTTTTCAACGATCGACACCGTTCGCGCGTTTTTTGAAACCAATCGCCTACGAGCCAAAGCAGGACTGCGCATGCACCCAATCTATCTCGCCGAAGAACAGACCGCCTCCCTCCGTCTCTCCGCCGCCGAACGTGAGCAGGTGACGTTCCTTCCTCATGCCGCTCTCCTTACCCTCCTCGAAACGCCAAATCATGATTTTATTGGCGCACAAGCCGAACAAAAAGGCGTGACCAACAGCGCCGCTCTCTGCGAAGAGTTGGCTGAGCTCTTGCTCACGCAATTTCCTGATCGATTTACCATTTTGGAAGAAACTCCCGTCAAAGAGCTCCGTCTTGGACGTGACACGCGGGTGATCGTAGGAAAGACCCACGCTATTCATGCGGCCTCGGTCGTGCTCTGCACGAACGGATTTGAGTCTTTTGATCTCCGTTCAGAGGAAGGCGTAGATATTAACTACCGGTTTCATGCCTCCATCGACCCGACGATCGCCTACATGATTGGCTACGTCCGTCCAGAAGCGCCACCAACTGCCATGAGCTACATCGAAGGCGAATACGGCGGCAATACGCCCTACGCCTACATGACACGGCGGCCACACGGGCCGGGCACGAGTCTCTTGTGTTGGGGTGAGCCAGAAGCAGAGCTCCCAACACTCAGCGACTACAACCGCACAGAGGCGATGCCAGACGGCATGCGCGCTCGTCTTCAAGCCTGCGTAAAACGACTGCGTCCTGACGATGCTCGTCAGCCGCTCCTCTATCGTTGGCACGGTCTCATGGGATACACCCCCAATCGTATTCGGTTGATTGGGCAGGACCCTTGCCACGCTGAGCTCTACTACAACCTTGGCTGCAACGGGATCGGCATTCTCCCCTCCATCTATGGCGGATCACGATTGGCGCACCTCCTGAATGGCGAGTCGCTCCCCATCACCATTTTTGATCCGAGTGATACGCGCTGCCCACTTCCTAGCGGAGGAGGATCCACCAAAGATCGGAAGAGCGTCGTGTAGGGAAAGAGTGTCTTCGCCTGTGTAGATC
>CALBSL010000083.1 GCA_937968025.1 uncultured bacterium | reverse complement strand
GATCAAACAGGCCTACGATCTCGTCCGAGTTGAGCCGCTCGATCTCTTCCCACAGACCCCGCACATTGAAGTTATTCACACATTGGTACGACGTGCCGGAACGGTCGCGTCGTGATATCCTCTTCTTATGTCTCCTTCGTCACACAAATCTGGGTTCGTTGTTCTCGTTGGTCGTTCAAATGTCGGAAAATCCACCCTTTTGAACGCACTCGTTGGAACAAAAGTGGCGATCGTCACCCCAAAACCGCAAACAACACGCCTTCCTGTTCGAGGGATTTTAACCGATGAAGAGCGCGGGCAAATCGTGTTTGTGGATACGCCCGGCGTCTTTTTACAAAAGCAGGACGCACTCTCACTTCGGCTGAACGACCTCGTGCGTGAACAACTCGAAGGTATCGAAGCCGTCCTCTATATCGTCGATCCAACACGTCCGCCCGGACCAGAAGAAGAGCACCTGCAAAAACTTCTCTCCCACGTTGATATCCCCATTCTCGTGCTCGTGAACAAGTGCGATCTTACGGAAGAGCAGCGTCCATTCATGAACGAAGCGCTCAACGTGAATGTTGGCCAGCAAACCACCATGACGATTTCTGCCCTTCGTCGCCAGGATCTGAACCGTGTCGTTGATCACCTCTTCTCTCTCTTGCCGGAAGGAGAATGGTTCTACCCCCCGATGCAGCTCACCGACCTCTCTCATCGCGATTGGATGGAGGAATTGATTCGAGAAAAAGTCTTTCTTCGCCTCCGACAGGAACTTCCCTATACGGTAAAAGTCGAAGTAACAGACATGTCGTCACCAAATGAACAAACCGAGCGTATCGAAGCGACCGTCTGGACCACGGAAGAACGCTATAAACGTATGCTCATCGGCGCTGGTGCCCAGATGATCAAACAGATAGGCATGGACGCCCGCAAAGAACTCGAAGCTTCGATGGGAAAGAAGGTCTTCTTGCAACTCGATGTACAAGTTGATCCGGAATGGCCAAAACGATTCTTGTATGCCACTCGCTCCTGAGCACATTCCCACGATCGATAAAGTAAACGACTACCTGCGCAAGCGCGCGCAAGGCGATCTTTGCCGTGACGTAACCGAATGCAACACTTGGGCAGCGGAAGCGTTCCTCATGGAGGATCTGCGCCGTCATCATGAGCATTCTGATCCTGTTCCACATGCAACACTCGCTGAAACGCGTCTCTATCTCAGAGCGGTGAGCTGGTTCCAATACCCGGCTCTCAGCGATGTTGGTCTTCTGGAGCGAATTGACCAGTCCGCGGATCTTTCGCCTCAGGATAAATCCCTGTTACATGGCGTCATCAGTGAACAACGCATGGATGATGCTGTAGAACCCGCAGCTCAACGCATCGATGCACTTTCGCTCGAAGCTTGGTCAACGCTTCAAGCAGCCCGTCGTGTGGCAGACATTCCCTGGAGGTCCCTTGTGGATGAAGCGCTCCCTTCCGTCGTTATCGAGGCAAAAGCTGGAGTCGACGCTCTACGACCGATCCGCGACGCCGTGTACTTCCGGCGACATCTCTCCCATTGGCTCGCCTGGGGAGGGCGTGCTCCGTCCGTCTAGAACCAATAAAAAACAGAGGCAATTGCCCCTGTTTTTTTATCGACCGACGTAGACGAGCTCTTTAACCTGATAGTTGACGAGGCTTGCCAGAGCTGCTCCATCGCCCTTCTTCACGTCTAAGCGTTTCGCGTCCACCTGAGGATCGAGACGGAATGAGAGAATCAGCGGCACATCTGGATGATTGATGATTTCGTACACCCCGAACCAGTTCCTCAAGGTGAGCACTTCGACCGTGACCGGCTGACCATTGATACGAACGGTTTGCTGAGCGACCTTCTCCTTACGAGCATACGTGAGATCTTTTTTCGCCTCATCCGCTTCACGAATGAGCGTGCTCAGCGCCGCGTAGCCTCGCTCCGCCGCTGGATCGGCCTTCATACGCTCCTGCCAGGCGATTTCTTCGCGGAAACGCGGATCGATCGTGGTGCCAGAACTTGAAGCCAGCTCGCGATACTCCTCACGAGGAAGAAAGAGGATGGCCGATTCTCCAATCGGACGCGTTTTTGCGTCCATCACCCCCGGGAAGTAGAAATTGTGGGTGGTATTGAGCGTTGCAAACTGCCAAGCGCCCGTAGCGACCACGTTTTTCGTGTCCTGCTCTTTAACGAGCTCGTACGAACCTTCAGAGGTCTTCCCCATCACAAAGCCGTTGATGGTCACACGTCGTTCGACGGACTCACCCACGTATTTTCCCTCAATAACCGCTGCCGGTTCCTGAAGGACGATCTTGTCACCGGCTCGTAGCACCTGCAATCCCGCAGAAGGCGTAACGGGAGACGGCGTATCTGTCCCCGTGGGTGCCGTGTTCGATCCACACCCCGCCCCCATCAGCACCACCAACGCGATCATGGCAGCAAAGGCCAAAGAAAAACGTTTCATATATCTCGACTCTACGACGAGGTCGCCGGACTGACAACCCCTTCTCAGGGGATATCATCCCTGATACAAAGAAGACCTATGGAATCCAAACCCCTCCCAACCCCAAGCGCCGGTCTCATCTCCGAAAAAACCCTTGCTATTCATCACGATAAGCTCTACGCCGGGTACGTTGCCAAAAGCAACGAAACACGAACAAAGCTTGAACTCCTCGAAAAAGGTGGCGATGTTTCAACAGCGAATCAAAGCTATTCTGAACTTCGCGCCTTGAAAGACGGCGAAACCTTCGCGGTCAACGGCGTGTACCTCCACGAATACTACTTCGACACGCTTGATGGCGACGGCCAGCCAGTTGACGGCGCCTTCAAAGAGGCGATCGTGGCCAAACATGGCTCGTGGGAACACTTCGTCGCGTACCTG
>CALBSL010000082.1 GCA_937968025.1 uncultured bacterium | reverse complement strand
CGTGTGTTAATTATCTAAAACACGCGAAAATATACACGTTTTTACGCAAAACTCAAGACTATTTTTGGTTATTTATTTTGCTGCCGGTAGGCTCGTCGCCGTATCGTGCCGCGGCCAACGGAAAACCCGAAGGATCCTACGCGATATCTCTACCATTGTTGGCGTCGTGGGGAAGTGAGCGGCTTCGAATTCCAAGATGATCGACTGAAGAGCGCCGAATTCCGTCGGGGTGAGTATGCGCTCGCAAGTCCACTGACGTTCGCATCGCTGAAGCTGGACCATCGACCGGAACGTGAGCACATCACGCTCTATTCATGGAATGGCGACGCGAGGTACGTGCTTGCTCTTCCGGAAGGATGGCAGCCTAGTGACCCTATTCAGATCGAGCCGCAGCAGAAGCTCGAAGACTTTCTCATTCATCGCGAGGATTGTTATAACTCAAGCGTTGATGCGCTTGGGGCTTTTGATGAGTACTATCTGGTCATGTCCGTTCCGAGGGAGGATGGAATGCATCTTGTGCGGACGGTGACGCTTTGGGACGAGCCCGGGTATGCGAGCGTCACCCATCACCCGCACTGCTGGGCGGAAATCGAGGCGGTGGTGGGTGAGACGACGCTTCCGCTCCTGTTTCAGGACATGATCCCCTCAAAAGAAGAGCTTCGTTCGCTCAAGCGTCTCATGCCGGTGGATGCACACGCGATCTGGGTCTGTCCTGATCCGACGAAGGCGGAGAACATTGGTAGCAGAATCAAGTCCTTCATGATGTGGGAAAACGTTCCGGTGAAATTTGTGCGGTTGCGTCCAAAGCATCCGCGGCGATTTCTCGCTCATGACGAGCTGTTCGCAAACCCAAACGAATACCTGCGCCGGATAGGCGCAGGCGTCTGATCCCTTGTTGAGGGGTCTTTTTTTAGCTGATCACTTTATCGATGAGGCCGTAGGTTTTTGCTTCTTCTGCGGAGAGGAAGTTGTCGCGCTCGACGTCTTTTTCGATCGTCTTGACCGACTGTCCCGTGTGTTTAGCGAGGATCTGATTCAACGTCTCTTTCACTTTCATGATACGGTCGGCGTGGATTTTAATGTCGGTTGCTTGTCCTTGGAAGCCGCCCAGTGGCTGGTGAATCATGATTTCTGCATTTGGCAACGCGAAGCGCTTGCCTTTTGCTCCACCGGCGAGCAAGACCGCGCCCATAGAAGCTGCCATCCCCATGCAGATCGTTTGGACGTCTGGCTTTACGTACTGCATAGCGTCGTAAATAGCGAGACCGGCCGTGACGGAGCCACCAGGGGAGTTGATGTAGAGCTTAATGTCTTTCTCGCTATCTTGGCTCTCCAAGAACAAGAGCTGTGCTACGATTATATTCGCTACATCATCATTCACGTCTGTTCCAAGCATGATGATGCGGTCTTTGAGGAGTCGTGAATAGATATCATATGCACGTTCGCCAAGAGCCGTCTTTTCAATAACGGTCGGTACCAGATAGTTGTTCATGGGCTGAATTCCGGCGTGGAGAGAGTAGGGATTCATACCCCAATAGGATACCCTGTCCAAAATTAGCAGTCAAATCTAGTGACTGCTAAACTCGCGGACTCGCACCCCGCCACTCGGCAGTGCCTCGAGCGCTCCTTTGAGTTTGAATCCGGACGCTTTTTTATGTCCTCCACCGCCAAAAATAGCGCAAAATTTGGAGATATCGCGCTGTGTGCTGCGGCACGACCCTTTGATGTACCCATCCGACGTCTCCTTGAGCAGGATGATCGCTTCGACGTCGCCGCAGCGTGCATTGAGCATATTCGAAAGGCCATTCAGCGCTTCCTCATCATCGAGTGACTCATGCTCATGAGCGAAGGCGTAGGTGATGGCGAGGTTGAGATCCGTTCGCTTGTGCAGGCGAGCCAAGAGCGTTCCCCAAAGCTGTAGGCTTTCGATACTTTGTCGGGAGAGGGTCGCGCGTTGCAGCTCCGCGTACTGAGCGCCTCGTTGTTTGAGATCTGCCGCCATGGCGAGGCTGGAGGCGGTCGTGCCACTATTGGTGAACGAGGAGGTATCCGTGAGCAGACCGGCGAGGAGCGAGCTCGCCATGCGTTCATCAATGTGAATGGCATTTTGCGTCCAGCATCGATGAAGAACTTCGGTGGTGGCACACGCATCGGTCTGCACGATGTTTATCTGGCCATACCGAGTGTTGCTGTGATGGTGATCGATATTAACGAGGGTGTAGCCTGGCGGCGTGTTTGGGAGAGCGTCTTCTATCCCGCCATGCTCCACGTTCGAAGCATCGTGCATGATGATGAGATCCCAAGATTCACGAAACAGCCCCAAGTCGGTCGTAAACGATTGGATGTGGGGAAGGGAGAGCAGTGACGGAGGGATGGCCTCTCGGCAAAATGCTTGAATCTGGAGATGGGGATAGTCGCGTTTGAGCCATCCGATGGTGGCAGTCGATGAGCCGATACTGTCCCCGTCGGGTCGACCATCAGATACGACAAGTACCCGACGTGCGTGCCGGAGGCGGTGCAAGAGTTCCGAAAAACCGGTATCAATCATGGTTGGCGTTGCGGTCTTCTGCAAGCGCTTTGTTGATCAGTTCATCGATTTGAGCGGCGCGATCTTCGGTATGATCAAACATGAAGTGCAGCTTTGGAATACGGCGCAATCGGAGCTTCTGGGCGAGGGAGTCCTTAAGGTCACGCATATTGCGCTCGAGGGTTTTCAGCACCTCTTCCTCCATAGATACCGGCATAACGGAGAGGGTGAATGCGGCATGAGCGGTATTGGCGGTCATTTTCGCCTTTAACACCGTGACAAAGCTCCCGAGGGGGAACTCGATGCGTTCGCTAAACACCTCGGCCATCGCTTCGCGGAGGCGTTCAAACCCTGATTCCATGCGGAAAGACATATGCCCTATCTTGCCCAGATTTTGGGAGGGTTGGCAACCCCGGGGGAGGGGTCGACAGATGTGTCGGATTCTGCTACCTTCCCGACGGCGACACAGATCGTTCTAGGGAGGCTAGCATGGAAGAGGGTGATGAGTCACGAACGTTGGTCGAATTCTTCTTTCGAGATCGGAACCTGACGCGACGGTTCTACGGGGCGCTCGGAGGTGAGTCGGCTCTGGTGGCATGTATGCATAATGGGAGGAAGGGGTTTTTGTTCCGGTTGGCGGGAGTAACGACGCTGCGTCTCGTAGAGTGGCGAGAGGGTGATGAGCCGGGCCCCAAGTACGGAGCGCTCTTGATTCGGGAGCTTATCCCTCCGATCATGCGTCTCAAGGAGCGTGGTTTTGATGGGGCGCTCGGCTTTGACGGGGTCCTCCGCGATCCGTTTGGCAATGGGTTTGCGGTGGGGTGCCTGGGTGAGCCGATCTTCTGCCTCGACGTCAAACAAACCGTCCGTTTCTATGAGCTGCTGGGAGCTTGGACGGTTGGTGGAGATGAGTCGCAACCCATTCTCCTCCTGTGTGGTTCAGCGCTCGTGCCATTTGTGGAAGGGTGGGGGACGGCGTGCAGCTGGGACATCACTCTCCGTGTGGTGGGCCCCACGGCAAGCGCCGTCGATAATCTCAACAAGGCCGGATTTGGTCCGTTCAACATTCTGACCTCGGAACTGAGAGATCCTGACGGTCGACTGGTTCGACTCGTTCCTGCTCACGGGCCCTGATTCTCAGGGTTTTTTTATAGGTTGCAAGCTCGTTGTGGCGTGGTACCCTACTGCTATGCACGTGAAGCGTCTGGAGGTTCAGGGATTTAAAACCTTTGCACAAAAGACCACTTTTCTGTTTATTGAGCCAAAAACTGGCCAAGGTGGGCTTACCGTGATTGTCGGTCCAAACGGCTCTGGGAAGTCGAATGCGGCAGATGCCATCCGTTGGGTGATGGGGGAGCAGAGCGTCCGCCTGCTCCGCGGAAAAGCGTCCGAAGACGTGATTTTTTCTGGATCAGGGAGTCGTGCGCGGAGTGGGTTTGCGGAGGTGACGATGGTGCTCGAAAACGATTCTCATCCGGAGATTGCGTTTGAAGAAATCGCGCTGACTCGTCGATTGGATCGTGATGGTCGTTCTGAATATGAGATTAATGGAGAGGCAGCAAAATTGTCTGAGGTGTCGTTGCTGTTGGCGCAGATTGGGATCGCGCAACGATCATATGCGGTGATTGGGCAGGGGATGGTGGATCAGGTGCTCTCGGCAAGTCCTTCCGAACGAAAGGTGTTTTTTGATGAGGCATTTGGTGTGCGGCCATTTCAGCTTCGACGCGAACAAGCGCTCCGCAGAATTGATGAAGCGAAGCGGAATGTGGACCAGTCCCGAACCTTGCTGAATGAACTCTTGCCGCGTCTGGAGACGCTCCGAAAACAGGTAGCGCGCCGCGATGAACGAGCTTCGATGGAGCAGGAACTCGCCGCCCTCGAGGAACGTTGGTATGGCGCTGAATGGCGCAGGCTGCGTCAAGAAGCGGAGCAGGCCGAACGAACCGCGCGTGCGATTGCCGAAGAGGAACGGGTGATCACCGACCGTCTGACGGCTCTTCCGCCTGTAACAATTCAGGTAAGCGCCGGAGAGCCTCCAGAGGTACGGGTGCTCCGTGAACAGATCGCGGGATGGTCGCGCGAACAGCGGGCGCTGCAGGATGAGCGCTCCCATCTTCAAACAGAGCTCGCCGTCCGAAAAGCGAAAGCGGAGCAGGCCTGGTCTCCGCTCCCATTGTCCAAGATTGTCGAACGAGTTCAGCGTATTTTTCAGGACCTTCGTTTTTTAAGCGAGGGATCATCCTCGCTGGAGGCGGGGGAGCTCTCGGCTCGGTTGCGCGCGTCACGAGATGCGCTTGCTTCGCTCTTGGCCGATCTCGAACGACCCGCTCCTGACCTGGCTCGACCCGTTGAAAGCACGGACATCGAGGAGGCGTTCGCCCGTCTCGTGCCACGTGAACAGCAACTAGCGACGCAGATTCGTACTGCTGATGCGGAGATTCAGCGTATTCAGCAGGCAGAACGCACGGCGCAATCATCGCAACTTGAGGCTGAACGTTTGCGTACGCAGCTCGAACGGGATCGATTTACGCTCGAGCGTCGTCGATCTGATTCGGCGGTGGCCCTTGCTCGTGTCGACGAACGTCGTTCGGCGCTGTTGGAAGAGGTAGCTCGTATGGCGCCATCGGTACAGGGTCGATTAGAAGATCTCGCCAACCGGGC
>CALBSL010000081.1 GCA_937968025.1 uncultured bacterium | reverse complement strand
TGCTCTTCCGATCTATGCTCGTCTTGCACGCAAACGGAGAAGAGTCGATCGCCAGCCACAAGGGAACCGTGAAGGTTTCCAAGGGGGAGATCGTGCTCTCATTCGAAGCGCAAGCCATGGCTGAGCATGAAGTTCCTGTCGGCTATCGCTTGATCGTCAAAGATGGTCAGGAAGTTGCCGCTGGTGACGCACTCACCGAAGGTCAGATGGACCTCCACGACCTCTTCCGCTTGAAGGGTCAGGAATCTGTCATGCGCTACATCTTGGAAGAGGTGCTCGCCGTGTACTTGTCTCAGGGTCAGAAGCTCTCTGGTAAGCACATTGAGCTCATGATTCGTCAGATGTTCTCGCGTGTGTACGTGCGTGAAGCGGGGGATTCTGAATTCTTGCCGGGTCAGGTGATCGCGAAGACGCGCGCGGATGCCGAGCTCGCTCGTCTCAATGCGCTTCCAGAAGCGAATATGCCGGTGATCGAACAGCTCTTCCTTGGAATCACAAAGGTCGCGCTTTCGACAGAATCGTTCTTGTCCGCCGCGTCCTTCATGGAAACGGCGCGCGTGCTCATCGATGCGTCTCTCACGGGTCGTCTCGATCGTCTCGAAGGGTTGAAGGAAAACGTTATCATCGGACGCTTGTCTCCAACAGGAACAGGGTTCGAAGGCAACGAATTCCAACAGCTCGCCGACGAATACGAAGCAGCAAAGAAAGGGTAGTAGGAAAAAACCCCGCCATGTGGCGGGGTTTTGTTGGATTTCCTATTCCATGTTGGCTGGATCTTGGCTATTATTCTGTGGTGAATACATCTACAGCGGCGTTCTATGGACTCATCGTGCTTGCAGTGGCCTTTGAGGTGGTTTCGGATACGTTGTTTAAACACTGGTCGAATACGGACAGGGCGTTGCGGACGGTCCTTGGGGTAGCCATGTGTGTGGCGAGTATCGTCTTTTGTGTGTTTACGTTTAAGCGCGAGAGCTTTTTCAAAGTGATTAGAGCGACGTAGTATGCGTATCCTTGGCATTGATCCTGGGTTTGATCGTGTGGGATTTGGTGTCATCGACGTGCACGGCTCAGCGATGAAGTGGGTGTATCATGGGTGTTTGCAAACGGATAAATCATCTGATTTCTCGTTCCGATTACAGCAGGTTCGCGATGCCGTGGTGAAAACGATCACGCATTTTAAGCCGGAGATGGTGGCGGTCGAAGAGCTCTTTTTTCAAACAAACGTCAGTACGGCGATAAAGGTGGGGATGGCGCGCGGCGTCATCTTTTTGGCGATTGCGGATGCCCAATTGCCCGTTCTTGAACTTACACCAAACCAGATCAAGCAAGGACTGACGGGATATGGCAAGGCAGAAAAAAAAGCGATGCAAGAGATGGTGCGAGTGACGCTGAAGCTGGCGGAGATTCCCAAGCCAGATGATGCCGCCGATGCGCTTGCCATCGCGATCGTTGGAGCATTTGCGGCAAAGCATCCGGAACATCGGATGGGGAAGTAGGGTATACAAAAACACCGCCTGGCGGTGTTTTTGCGCGATCCTTCATTCTTCGCTTAAACCTCATGAGAGCGGTTTCAGCAAAGGATGCAGGACTCCTTCAGGACGAAGGAGACCAGGTGCGGCACGGGGTGCCGCACATGAGGTGTCAAAGAGCGGCTTCAGGCGGCGTTGACCTCGGTCGGGATCTCCGTCGGCGGGGCCCAGGTTCCGGCGTCCATCTCCTCCCAGATCGTGCGGAGGTTGATGGCGGTCACCAGGCGCTCGACTGTGGGGGCGAGCTGGTCCGCCATGACTCTGAGCTCGCACGAGGGGAGCTCGTGCGCCAGGTCGAGGACCTGGAGGGTGAGGTCGAGACGCGTCTCGATGTCGGTGTCGGCTCGAGCGAGGAACTCGTCGATGAACGTACAAACGATCCGCTCACGCCGAATCGACGAGAGGCGGAACCATCGAAGAATCCGATCGGGATCGTGTGGATGCTGCAGGAGCGCCCACAGCAGTGAGGTGGTGGTGCCGGCATTGACGGTCGCCGGCTTGCCGTCGCAGTGGGGCTGCTGCGAGCTTCCCATGGCGTTGGTGCTCATGGTCGTGATGGTCCACTTGGTGAACCAACATGATCATGAGCACCCGCTCCGGCATTTCTGCGGAATCGAGATTCTGCAGAAATGAGGAGGCCGGTCGTCGTCACTTTGGTGACGACGACCGGCTCAGGGCGGCTGCCTGACGAATGGTCAGGAGCCGGTGGCCGTGGTTCGACCATGCTTGGCGGGGCCGAGGAACATGCTCAGCACGCTCGGGCTCCCCTCGTTCACCAGCCCGAGGATTTCATGCTTGG
>CALBSL010000080.1 GCA_937968025.1 uncultured bacterium | reverse complement strand
CGGAAGATATCAAAATCAAAATCGGTTCGGCATTATATCTTGAGGATAAACTCGATATGGAGGTCAAAGGCCGTGATATGATCAGCGGTCTTCCGCGTATCGTCATTGTCACGAGCGATGATGTGACGGATGCGATACAGCACGAACTACAGGGGATCATTGAAGCCATCAAAGAAGTGCTTCGAGGTACCCCTCCTGAACTCTCCGCCGATGTGATGCAGAAAGGGATGGTGCTTTCAGGTGGATCCTCGCAGCTGAGGAATCTTGATCGGTTGTTTGCTGAAGCGACGGGAGTGCCAGCAATGGTCGCTGACAATCCGCAGATGTGTGTCGCTCGTGGCACGGGTATTGCGCTCGAGAACCTCGATGCGTATAAGCGCAGCATTTTTTCCTCGTAGTATGCGGATCGGCGTTGATGCGTCGCGGGCTAATGCCCAGCATCGAACAGGGGTTGAATGGTATGCACACCATCTTCTTCGAGAGCTCGCACAGCTTCCAGAGAGTGTTCGACATGCATGGATGACCTACGCTCCACAGGCGCTCAGGCCGGATTTGGCGCAGGCGCTCCAGGGGTGGGATCAGCAAACGCTCGTATGGCCACCAAAGTACGGATGGACACAGTTTCGGTTGTCGTTTGAAATGTCACAACGTCCGCCTGAGCTGCTGTTTATTCCTGCCCACACACTGCCACGCATTCTTCCCAAAAAGACGGTGGTGACGGTGCACGATGTCGCATTTCGGCGTCATCCTGAGTTGTATCCAGCGCATCAAGTGGCTTGGCATGAAATCACTACGCGCGACATCGCTCAATCGAATGCGCACATTCTCACGGTATCAGCATTTTGCAAGCAAGAGCTTCAGGAACTCTACCGTATCCACGAAGACCGCATTACCGTGACGCCGCTTGGCGTCGATACGTCGTATGTACCCACGTCCACGCCAGAGCAAGAACGAGTGCGGGCGGCGCATGGTCTTGGGAGCGCCCCCTTTTTTCTGTATGTT
>CALBSL010000079.1 GCA_937968025.1 uncultured bacterium | reverse complement strand
GATCTACACAGGCGAAGACACTCTTTCCCTACACGACGCTCTTCCGATCTAGAACGGTTTCGTAGGTTTCGCCTCTGGAAGCCTCCGAAAGTGTGTGTGACATAGCTCGTCAGGGGGTGACGAGAAAGGGGTGTGTGATGGACGCGATTGATGCGCTCGTGGGCAACCATGCCTTGTTCACTGAGCATTTCGTAGTTGCACCTGAGCGGGCAATTCCGGACGTTCCGGAAATTGCCCTGCTCCGCTCCGTTCTTGAGCGTGGTATCGAAGATCTCTTCTATACTAGCAAAGTAGATCCCGGTACTGCTGCGAAGATTCGTCGTGATGCAAAGAAATGGATACTCGCAAATGATTATGAAGACGCAGTATCGTTCGTAACGATTTGCGATGTATTTAATCTTGATATCCGTCATCTTCGCAATCGTCTTTTGGACATGATGTCAAAAGGCGAATTCCTAGTCATTGAAAGAGAAGACTGATGATTCTCTACTTCGGATCAAGATACTTCTCAGAAGTTATCCCAGAAGGTTCGAAGGTAATTGACGATCATGAATATGCAATTTTACATGCTTTCGATTGTCGTGCAATAGGCGCACCGAAAGTCTTTTTCATAGAGGTCGAACCTGATGAAGTAAGGTTCGAAGAAAACATTGGGTATCTTCGTAACAGTAAAAAGCCGGTTGGATGGCATCGGGTGGGGCGATAATTCAATAAAAAAGATTGTACAGGCTGGATTGCGCGCCGCACAGAGCGCCCAACATCGCCAGCATCGGATGGGTGCAGTTGTTGTACAAGGTAGAAAGATAATTTCCGTTGGTCGCAATCTTTGTAAAACTCATTCGAGAAGTAAGGGACCGTATCAACAGGTTCATGCAGAGACGCACGCACTCTCACAAGCAGGAACAGCGGCATTTGGAGGGACATTGGTTGTTGTCCGAAGGAAAGCCGATGGGAGTCTCGGAATCTCAAAACCTTGTAAATCCTGCGTCGAAGCTGCCACGAAAGCCGGAATAAGAAGGATCATTTATGCAAACAATGAAGGATCTCTTGTCTCAGAAGATCTACGAGCTTCCTGAGACTGTGCGCAATTCATTTGCGAACATTATTCTACAGGAAGATAGTGTAGTATCAATATGCGCTGCTTCTTTATTTGTAGCTGTTAAACTTCGAAAAGAAGATGAAGATCATCCCCTTACGCAGTTTACACTTGATCGGCTCGAAGACATTAGCGCACAAACAATTGGTTCAGTAGGACAGGAGATTAATCTATCATATGATGTTGATACATTAACATTTATGAGATTCGCATGTGAATATGCGATTCAAGATTTTGATGAATTCTACAGTAATCCACAGATTAACACCATGCTTGGTGGAGCGGATGTTAATACCGTTACATCAAAGCTTCACCATTGTGCGATTGCGTTGACCGCAAGTATTGCTATTGCTCTCACTTCTGCAGTTTAACTATACAGGTATCATTTTCGTCAATACGAAGATGATACTTGCTTTTTATTCTGGTATACTTCATAACATATTCATTACACCAGTAGTCCGAGCTTTCTTGAACCTTCAATGACGGCCACTTGGACGGTTCCTTGTCACCCTTCGCACGATTCTCCCTTGCAGATCGGAAGAGCACACGTCTGAACTCCAGTCACCGATGTTTATCTCGT
>CALBSL010000078.1 GCA_937968025.1 uncultured bacterium | reverse complement strand
CGACGGTGTTGCCGGCGCGACCGAAGCACCCGCGTGACAAGGCGAAGGTCGAAGTCGGCGTGCAGATCGCGGAGCGCTGGATCCTGGCACGCATGCGCAACCAGGTGTTCCATTCGCTGGGCGAGTTGAACGCACGCATCCGCGAGCTGCTCGAGGAAACGGGCATCCATCTTGATGCAAGCAGCCTCACCGCTCACCAGACTCTCTACGTTGGGTCAGCGGAGGCGTGCTTCGCCTACCACCCATTTCATGCGCATCTCGATCTGGATGTGCTCGTGATGGTCAACCCGTCCGAGCATGTCGACTTCGCCTGGGTGAGCCCGTTCGAAGCTCTAGGCCTTCCACTCGTCGACGACGGGGCGGAGGCCCTCATGCGCACCTACCGCTCACTCAAGCCACTCTGACCCACCCTCACAAGAGGGTCTTTTTATTCGACAAAAATGCCGATGTGTGCTGAAATTTCGGCATGTATCCCCCACTTATCCTCAAGCCGCGCAAGGACGTGCCGCTGCGTGCTGGCCACCCATGGGTCTTTTCCGAAGGCATCGCTGAAGCCCCTGTCGATCTTGATCCAGGCGCACTCGTAGAAGTTCGGAGTTTTGAAGGCGAGCCGCTCGGCGTGGGATCGTACCACCCCGATCAGTCGATCGCCGTGCGCGTGTATGATCAACGCCAAATCACCATTGATGCCGCTTGGTTCACGGAACGACTTCGCTCGCTCCTGACGTGGAAACAGGGGCTGCTTCCTGCTCGAACCAATGGGTTTCGTGTTGTGCATGCAGAAAATGACGGCATGCCTGGCGTCATTTTGGATCTGTATGGCGATGTAGCCGTGTTTCAACTGCACACCGCGGGCGCCGAGCGCTTGCGCACCGAATTGATTCATGGAATTCGCGAGGCAATCAGTCCAAGAGCGATCGTTGAACGCTCTGATGTACTCGCTCGCAAACAAGAAGGACTTGAGGTTCTTGAACCTGTTGTTCATGAGGGCTCTATTGAGGGTCTCGTCTCATTCGAAGAGGCGGGATTAACCATGCTCGCCGATGTCTTGAACGGACAAAAAACTGGATTCTTCCTTGATCAACGACGGGCGCGCCTCGCCGTGCAACGACTCGCCCAAGGAAAGCGCGTGGTCAATCTCTTTAGTTATTCTGGAGCCTTTTCCGTGCATGCGATGGCTGGTGGTGCTGCCCATGTCACAAGCGTCGATATTTCTCATGATGCGCTTGAACTCGCGGAAAAACAGCTGCTCGCAAATGGATTTACCGATCCACAAACGGATTTTATTGAGGCAGACGTGCTTGAACTTCTCGAAGATGAAACCTGGGATGAAGAAGCGGACATCTTGATTTGTGATCCACCCGCCTTCGCCAAAACCGATCGCCATCGTGAACAAGCGCTCAAAACGTACACGCATCTGAATATGCGTTGTTTAGAGCGACTCAATCCAGGATCGATCTTAGTGACCAGTTCTTGCTCTGGACGCGTCACGCCTGAAGACTTCCGCATGATGCTCCGTATCGCCGCCGGACGAGCCAAGAAACGCGTTCGCCTGCTCGAATGGATCGGCCACGATGTCGATCACGCGGAACTTCTTACCTATCCCGAAGGACGGTACTTGAAAACAGCGATTGTGCTGGTTGAAGGCTAGCCTTGAACTCTTTTTGGTCCCCTGCTAGGATGCCCGCACAACCGATTGCGGGTATCGTATAGTGGCTATTACTCCAGCCTTCCAAGTTGGAGAGGGGGGTTCGATTCCCCCTACCCGCTCCATACAAAAACACGAGTCATCCTCGTGTTTTTGTATGTAAGCCAGAGCAGGTAGAGGGAATTGAACGGGTGCGCATCGAACTCGCTGTGCGAGTATATCCATGCGCACCCCGGTCCGAGCGGATAGCGAGGCGATTCCCCCTACCCGCTCCATGCAACCAATAAAAAATCCCGACATCTCGTCGGGACAGGACCTTACGCCGCACGTTCGCTCGCGCAGACAGAATCGAGCATCAGCAGAAACAGATTCCACTCCGCTCCTTGGAAAAACAAGCTGCGCTCGCCACTCTCATCAGACCAGCTCAGACGCACGCCGATGTTTCCCGAGTCGTCGGTGGTGCGCTTCGCCGAAAACCTGGGGCCGTCATAGACGGCGTCCGTCTCCGCAATGCGGTCAAATGGGGACGCATGTTCACGCAAGTGCACCAGGTCTTCACGCCGGAAGGACGCTGTCATTCCGGCGTTGGACCCGAGGCAATAGCGACGAGCTCCATCACACATTTCTCCCCAAAAGCGAATTCCACCTTCACCGATCACGACATCCATGGCTCACCTCCGAGGCCGTAATCTACCCCTGTTTTGCCCCTTGGTCAACCCCATCCTCAACCCCCTGATCCGCACGTGCTCGGCGCACGGCCGCCCCTCCTGATGCGCGCGCAAATGCTTCAGCATAGCGAATCATTTCCCCAAAAATCGTTTCGTTCTCTTGCGTATCTGCGGCGAACGAGAGCACAAACATCGGTGCCTCACCCAGCCACTCTGCTGCCTGATCAACCTGCTCGGGTCGCTGAACTTTATTCACGACAAATACGTGCGGAACCTGAAACCAGTTCAGTCCTTCCGCAATCTGTTTCGCGGTTTTCGTGGAGTGGATCGTTGGTTCTGCCACGATGTACACCAGATCCATGCCGACACCAATCCCGCTTCCCACCATGTCCATGCCCGCCGTTGAATCAATAATGACTGCCTGTTCTGGCGTGTCCTGGAGATTTGGAAGGTACCACTTCAGCGGAGAAGCGAGTACGTGACTGCATGCGTGGCCCTGCTTTACTTCGTCCGTATGTGGTCCTGCTGCCATCAGCCGAAGACCGGGCGCTATTTCCCGCGTGACAGCTTCCGTCACAAAATCCGCCGGTTCAAGGGAAAATACCGGGAAAGCACCGCCACGCAGAAAACGCTGCTTATAGGTTTCATTCGGCGCCAACTGTGCCGTAGATCGAATAGCGTCGCGATGCGACCCCAGGAATGGAAAATTCCCCGCATCGCCAACAAGATTGAATAACAAGTCCATGTTATGGTCTGCATCGATGGCGAGAGTGGTGCGGTTCTGTACTTGCGCAGCTCGAACCAACCCCGTTGCTACCGTGGATTTTCCACTGCCACCTTTACCCATGCAGCCAATAATCATAGAGAAGAGAATGTAAGAAAATACCTCGACGACACGCGTGCCATCGAGGTGAGAGTCAGGCCGCCGCCTGACGACGTTCTGCGGGCACCGTGGGGACCAACGTGTTCAGCGGCTCATGCGCCCTGACGATAGGACCACAGAGATGAACCATCCGCCGCTCGAGGCGGGCGTGGAGATCACGCTCGGCGGAGCCGAGGTCGCTGCCCGTGAACGGTATCTGGGCGGTGCTACGGACGCGGTTGAAGCGCATCCCCTGCTCTGTTGCCCGCTGACGTGCCGCTTCACGCTGAGCGAAGAGCGGCGATTCGAGAAACGCGGCGACGTCCTCTTTGGGCAGAAAGATCTCGCCACAGCAATGGTCGGTCATGACGGCGAAGCCGAACCGGCCGAGGGCGCTGTTCATGCGATGAACGGTCTGGGCACTCATGAGGAACTCGGGCATCTGGTCGTGAACCGCCGCCTGAAAGTCCGTCTGGTACCGCGCCAAGACACGGTCTTCAACGTAGGTATAGGTACTGAAGCCGAAGCGAACCATCTTGGGAAACCCCTCCACGAACGGCTGCCCGACAGACCGGAACGACTCGAGCACGAGGGCGATGATGAACACCGTCGGACGCATTCCAGGCCCTGAGAAGGCTTGGCGAAGAGCATGGACCAGCTCGATCGCTCGATCCTCCCCCGCCACCGACTGTTCGAGAAGGTCGAAATCAGCGTCTTGAACCGGACGACTCCACTGAGTGAACACTGAACCGCACATGAGACACCTCCGTTTCTCCACTCTAACGCAACAGTGTTGCATTTGTCAAGGAGCCGGATTCCTGCTAGCATTTCTCTATGAACTGGGCACAAATCCTGCATGAACAAGGGCTCCGGTGCACACCAGGTCGTGTGGCGTTGTTAGCCGTTCTGCGAGCAGCTCGTCGTCCACAATCGCTGCAAGAACTGCTCAAACAACTCCCACCTGCCACTGATCGCGTCACGGTGTATCGCTCGCTTGAGCAATTCATCGAGAAAAATCTTGTTCGTCCCGTCCACCTTGGCGGAGGCACTCGCTATGAACTTCGCGATGAGCACGATCATCACCATGTGGTCTGCACGTGCTGTGGAAAGACACAGGATATCGACCTCTGCGCCATGAAACAGCTCGAGAGCGCCATCACGTCGGCGGCAACCTCCTTCTCCACCATCACGGATCATAGTTTTGAGGTGTTTGGCGTGTGTAAACGGTGCGCGAAATAGCTCCACCGTCCACAAAAACATCCCGACAGGTATCGGGATGTTTTTTGTGGTGCCGAAGGCCAGGATTGAACTGGCGACGCAAGGATTTTCAGTCCTTCGCTCTACCACTGAGCTACTTCGGCGAACGGGCATGAGTGTACGAAACCTGAGGACTTTTGGCAAGTCCAGCGATCAAACCAAAGAAAAAACCCCGAATTTCTTCGGGGCTAGGGGTCGCAGGGCGGGCTGACGATGATGCCGTTCACGATGACCGGCGGAGGACATCGGCGGCGGCGAATGACCGGTCGTCGCGGACGATCGGGGCGATCGGCATCCATGTGGATCACCCCACCGTCGTGAAACGGTGTCGTGACAAGGTGCGGTACATCCGGGCCATACGCCGGACGATCCGTCGTGGTGGGTCGGTCGATCGGCGCCGCTCCCCCATCGCCAAAGCCCAGGGGCGCCGGGATCGGCGTGACGGCCACGTTCAGCCGTGGCTGAGGCACGTGATCGCGCCCCATCCCGGTCAGACGGCTCAGGAGCAGAATCATGACCGCCGCACACACGAACAGCAGCGACGCATACATCGAGGCGCGAAAGACGGTCGATGAACGAGGTGGACGCGGCACAGGCGCCGGCGGAGGGATCGTCTCTTCGTGGAGCCGCAGTCCTTCCGGAGGCGTCACTTCGTCACTCATGAGCTGAGGATTCGTGAACGGCTGGAGGAACTCCGAAGCCGTCTGAAATCGATCATCGGGTCGAGGAGCAAGCCCTCTCGCGATGATACGATCGAAGCGCTTTGGAAGGTCCGTGCGTCGATCGGTCACCGGCGTAGGGCGCTTGCTCGCACCATGAACCCCCACCCAGAAGAGCAGGTTCCCGTTGTTGTCGGGGTCGTCTTCGTGGGGGCAGATCGCCATGCAAAGGCAGTAGAGGATACATGCCAGCGCATACATGTCGGCACGTGTGTCGACAGAACTTGAGCGAAACTGCTCTGGCGCCATGCAATGAACGGACCCGATCACTGCGCCGGCAATGGTTTTGTCGCGGGTGATCAAGGTCGCTCCGGCGGCAGATGAGGGGTCCGCCGTGATCCGAGCGATCCCCAGATCGAGAATCTTGACCCGGAGACCACCCCCATCTTCACAGATGAAGATATTCTCGGGCTTCAGATCTCGATGGACGATCCCCTTGGCGCCAATCGCCACCATGCCTTCGCAGATCTGGGTGAAGATCCTCACGATGACGTCGGCTGGAAGGGCTCGGTGAGACTGAGTGCCGTGAATCACGGGGACCGTCCCCCGCCGGTAGATGTACTCATCGAGCGGAAGCCCAACGAGATACTCCATTACCATGTATGGGTAGGTTCGCTGGTCAGGCGCACCTTCGTTGAACGTTTCCTCCCCCGAATCAAACACCGTGATGACGTTGGGATGATTGACTGCCCCGGTCGTTCGAGTCTCCTCGAGAAAACGGGCTCGCGCCTGATCACCCCCATCTGCGAGGGTGAGAAACTTGATGGCAACGTGCCGCTCCACACCCGTCTGACTGGCGAGGTAGACCGACCCCATCGCTCCCTGACCGATCTTGCGCTCGAGCCGGTACTTGCCGTTGGCAAGCATTCTCCCCTCGAGAGGATCCGATCGTGAATCCGCTGCTTGAACCGTCATTCGTACCCCCTGTGCTGTGGTGAAAGGGCGACCTTGTTGTAAAGGCGATGCTCTATTGAACCGAAAAACGTCAATCTTGTCAAGAAGAAGAGCCCGCCTAACGCAATCAATCCGGCTCCTACGTCAGGGATCGTAAAACGAGCCGATTGGCTCGTTTTTACATGGTTTGACGGTTGGCGGATGGGGACATTCGGCTCAGTGCACAAGGGGACGACCCTTCATTCAGACGAACGAAGCAGCATGCCGCGTCGCCGTCAGAAACCCTGGGTATACGTCGCCGGAACGATCGTTCGTGGCACCACAGTGCCGCGCTTCCACGTTCCAAGAGCCGAATAGGCCGAATTCCCACACCCGCTCCCTTCAGTATCCCCCCTCTTT
>CALBSL010000077.1 GCA_937968025.1 uncultured bacterium | reverse complement strand
GTTCACGACGGTGAACTGGAGCAAGGTTGAAGAACGGTTCAACAAGGTGAAGGGGCTTTAGCTAGTATGCGCGCCACGAGCAGCTTGCCAACAGGATCTGAGCTTGCGGCTATATTAGAACGGGAAGCAACGCGCGAAATTCCAAGCGATCGTAAAAGTACTCACTTTGTGGATTTTTCCACCTGTGACGCACTTTTAGCGGTACTTGGCATCGAAATGCGACTAAGTGATCCCGTTCCAGAGCCACCGCAACTCGACGAACTGATACGCCGCGGTGATGAGCTGGTCGAGCAAATTGTAGATCGACTCGTGAAACGCCATCAAGAGCCAGAAGTCGCCCAAAGCTGCAATAATGTTTACGATTACCTAAGCCAGACTGACCCTGTTCAAGCTGCCGATCTCCTGCTTGTCTTCGGAGCAAAAACTCCATTGCGGATTGAGCATGCCGTCAACCTCTATAAACAAGGTCTCGCCCCACGCATTCTGGTGAGTGGGCACGCACCGCTTACCAGCGAAGAAATTGTTTCCGAAGCGGAGCGTTATCGAGATTACGCACTCGCTCAAGGCGTGCCCGCAGAGGCAGTTCTTCTCGAAAACACCTCAATTACCATTCCAGATAACGTACGTTGCTCGCTTAACCTGTTGGATGAACGTGGCGAGCAGCCTTCCTCAATTATTCTGGTGAACTCACCTTATGTGCAGCGCCGCGGCTACGCACACACGCAAAAGTACATCTGGTCTAAGACAAAGATCATTCGTCAGAATTGCGGAACAGCAGAGAAGTACCAACAAGACCGCTGGTACACGTCGATCGAGGGAATAAAGGTCATCATGAATGAATTCATAAAACTCAAGATCGCGGTTGCGTTAAATACCGCGTAAAAACAGGGCGCATGCCCTGTTTTTTGCCCCTAAGCTCAGACCATAACTGGTTCACGACGGTGAACTGGAGCAAGGTTGAAGAACGGTTCAACAAGGTGAAGGGGTTGTAAAAAACAAAAACAGGGCTTCACCCTGTTTTTTGAAACAAAAAACCCTCTTATTGAGGGCGAGGCGACCATTCCAGCTCAGCGCTCTGGGGTCGAGAACCCCATCCAGCGCGATCCACAGGGGATCTGCGCTTCTCTCCCTGGACCGAGAGGCGTGAGCTCCTTGAGCTTTGTGCCCGGCAGATTGTGTGGTGGATCCTCCAGAAGAACAGGACGGTGCGTGCCGACAGCACCAGCCAGTGACCGCGCCGCCGCACGCAACAAGTTCTCGTTGGGACGAAACATGCTGAACCTTCCCTTCCTGGAACCGCGCCAATATACCATCAAGCGCCCGCCTAAGCAAACACGTATTCGTTAAAAATCGGGATCTAAAAAGAGGGCGATGCCCCCTTTTTAGATCCTGAAGAAAGTACCGATTCCTTATTTCTGTTCCGAGCGAAGATAGTCGAGCATCGTGTGCGCATCGGACACCTCGAATGGATCCGTAGGACAATCGTCGCTCATACCCGGCTCGATGAAGAGCTTCTTGATCGTTCCGTTATCGACAAACATGCTGTAGCGCCAAGAGCGGTCACCGAAGCCGAGGTTGTTCTTTTTCACGAGAAGACCCATGGCACGAGTAAAGTCACCATTTCCGTCTGGAAGAAGGCGGACTTTTTCGACGTTCTGATGCTTGCCCCACTGGAACATCGTAAAGGCGTCATTCACCGAGAGACAGATAACCTCGTCAACGCCGAGCTCCTTGAAGGCGTCGTAAGCCGCTTCGTAGCCAGGGAGATGTGTGGACGAACACGTTGGAGTGAACGCCCCAGGGAGAGCGAAGAGCACCACCTTCTTACCGTCGAAGAGCTCTTCAGAGCTCACATCCTGCCAACGAAACGGATTTGGACCTTCAACGCTTTCATCACGGACACGGGTTTTAAAAACGACACTTGGTACACGAGTTCCTTCTGGAAGTGGTTGTTGCATAGGGAAGTTGCTAGATCTGTAAGGACGCCGGAGCGCCATATCCGTTGTACAAAAGTCGGCCATGCTCGTCAACGTGTCCGGTCCTTTCGTGCTTGCCCTTGGTGCCCCCGTTACGCATACTCAATGGCATATGCCTCACCTGCCACAATGGACCCTTGCCGATCTCTTTATCTCTCCTGAAGATCCAAGGATTGCAGAGAACTTTGCAGAAGGTAGGTGCCTCACTGATGCGCTGTGCACACGATACAAGGGAGCACTTGAATCCTGTTCATCCCAAGAACTCTTCGATTTGCTCCATGCGTATGAGCAGGTACTTCAGCTGATCG
>CALBSL010000076.1 GCA_937968025.1 uncultured bacterium | reverse complement strand
GTAACTTCATTTTTTAATTTCGTTAAAAACTCGAAACCATTAACCAATTCGGCCATGATTCTAAAAATATTCCATTCCGTACCAATCTGACAAAACGGGCTAGTAGAATCGATAGAACAACTTTCGACACGTTCATCGACATGACGTACCAGCTCGAACGCCTCCTCCGCCGTATCGACGATGTGCCAACTATCAACCTCTTTTGGGTTAACGGCACCGATAGTGCAACATTTTTCTCGTAAAAAAGTGACTACAGGTTGCCAAAATTCACGGCCTACCAAGACCACTGGCGATCGATCCATGAGACCGAGCTCCATGTAGTCAACCACCTCAAAAAACTCATCAAGCGTGCCAAATCCGCCCGGAAAAAAGAAAAAGGCGTTGGCCGGAGCGGTCAACATGATTTTACGCGTGAAAAAGTAATAAAAACCGGCTGATTCTTTCACGAAACGGTTAACACGCTGCTCCATGGGCAACTGGATATTGAGACCGATTGATTTTCCACCCGCTTCAAAAGCGCCTTTGTTGGCGGCTTCCATAATTCCAGGACCGCCACCGGTAATGACGGTGTACCCAGCTTTTCCCAGCATAAACCCCAGCTCTTTCGCCGTTTCGTACGAATGCGAGCCCGTAAATGCCCGAGCGCTCCCAAAAATCGTCACCTCTTTCTTGAGCTTGGAAAGAAATTCGAAACCCTCGACAAACTCCGCCATGATGCGAAAAATACGCCAGTTGATATTCTCCGTGAACGAAGGCTGTTCGTAGGGAGTACAGACGTTGCCCGTATCACAAATCCACCGCTCTATACGCTTCGGCTCACGAGGCTCGGGATCAGGATGCTTTCCGGTCCATGATGGTTCAGGCGATTCAAAGGTCGCGTCGCGAAGAGAAGGGACAAACATAGCAATACACGGAGTATAACAAACGCCCGTCCATTCGGACAGGCGTCTGCATTCACGGCTATTAGCACGTTTTCACTGCTGCGTTCATTTGCATGCGCAAGAAACGGGTAGGAACGATCTTTTCACCGATTTTCGCCACGAGCGATTCAATCAATTTCTCGACCACGATGGTGTCATCCTTGATGAACGACTGCTTCACAAGACAGACATCGCTGTACCACTTGTTGAGCTTACCTTCAACGATCTTGAGCTTGATATCTTCTGGCTTCTTATCTTCCGCAAGTTCTGCGAGGAATTCTGCGCGCTTTTGTTCGACGATCTCAGCAGGGATGGTTTCTGGGCTCACGTATTGCGGGTCCATAGCCGCCACCTGAAGAGCGAGGTCGTTCGCCAGGGCGATGAATTCTTCATTGCGAGCAACGAAGTCTGTTTCACAGGCGAGCTCAAGCATCGCTGCGAGCTTGCCGTTGTGATGAACATAGGTCACGATCAACCCTTCCGAAGCCGTGCGTTCTGCCTGCTTTTTCGCCGCTTTGATCGCACCGCGCTTCTTCAAGACATCAATCGCCTTGTCCATGTCACCACCAGCTTCTTCGAGCGCCACCTTACAATCCATCATGCCGGCACCAGTCCGCGTGCGGAGCTCAGCGACGGTCTTTGCATCAATCGCCATAGTGAGAGGAAAAAATGAACAATCCTTACTTTCGTTCTGGAGCGCCCTGGACGAGCGTGTTTCCCAAGCGAGCGCGAGCAGATTCCCATTCGTTGCGACCTTCCTTGATGGCGGATGCCATCGCGTTGGCGATGATTTCAATCGCCTTCACGGCGTCGTCGTTCGCTGGAATTGGGTAGTCGACATCTGCTGGGTTCACGTTCGAGTCACACACCGCGATCACTTTGACGCCACGGCGCACCGCTTCCGCGAGAGCCGTCTTGTCCTTGCGAATATCGAGGATGAACACCGCATCTGGGATGCGAGCGAGTTCCTGGATACCACCAACGCTGACGTCCATGAGCTTGATCTGCTCAGCGATCTTGAGCTGTTCAAACTTCGTGTACTTGCTGAGTTCGCCCTTCTCCTGCTTGCGCTTCAAATCCTTGAAACGACGAATGGTCTGAGCGATGCTCGCGAAGTTTGTGAGCGTTCCACCGAGCCAACGGTTGTTGACGTACGGCATGCCACAGGATTGCGCTGCCGTCTCGACCAACGAGGAAGCCTGCTTCTTGGTACCAACGAAGAGAATCACGCCGCCACGAGCTGCCGTCTTCTTCGCGAAGGAGAAGGCTTCTTCAAGGGACTTCTGCGTGGTTTCGAGGTTCAAGATGTGAATCCCGTTGCGTTCACCGAAGATGAACTTCTTCATCTTTGGGTGCCACTTAGATGCCTGGTGACCGAAGTGCGCGCCAGCCTTCAAAAGGTCGACGAGGGATGGGATGTTTGCCATAGCTTTTCCCCTTTTTACTCGCACGAGAAGCAATCGAGGCTCTATACAGAGAAAGGGGTCGATCGCCCGCCCTGAAATACAGGGCAAATTCGTACGAAAGTGACTAAAGATAGTCCTAAGTTCCGCCAAAATGGAAGAAAACCAAGGATGGCAAGAGGATAGCGGATTTTGAGAAAAAGAGCAAGAGTCTGCAAAAAACTCCCCCGGCGACTGCCTGGGGGAGCGTTTTTAGGCGTTTGGACCTGTCACTACCGCCTTAATGCGACGAATTCCTGCTGATACCGCCTCTTCCTTTAAGATTTTAAACGATCCTAGGTCGCCAGTATGGGTAACGTGTGGACCGCCACAGATTTCTTTGGAGAAATCGCCAACGGAGTAGACCTTGATCTGGCCGCCGAGCTGGGCGTACTTGTCATCGAAGAGGCCGATCGCTCCGGCGGATTTTGCGTCGACAGGGTTCATCATGTCGAAAGACACGGGAAGATCGCATGCGATAACCTCGTTCACCAGCTGTTCCACCTTCGCAAGTTCTTCTGGGGTCACCTTTTGCGGATGCGGGAAGTCGAAGCGTAACCGTTCCGGCGTAATATTGGAACCACGCTGTTCGACATGAGGACCAAGAACCATACGGAGCGCCTGATGAAGCAAGTGCGTCGCCGTGTGAAGTCGCGTCGACGCCGCCGAATCGTCTGCAAGACCACCCTTAAACGTTCCGGACGAAGCACGCGAGAGCTCCTGATGCTTTTTGAATTCCGCCTGGAATGCCTCGCGATCAGCCGCTTGCCCACGCTCGCGGAGAAGTTCTTCCGTCAATTCGAGAGGAAAACCAAACGTGGAAAACAACTGGAACGCCTGCTCACCATTCAACGCCCCCTTCTCTAACATTTTTTCAAGTTCGCGCAGCCCTTTTTCCAAGGTTTTTCCAAATTTCTCTTCTTCGCGCGCAAATTCTGTGACGATTTTTTCACGATGCTCCTTCAATTCTGGATAGTCGACGCCGTACTGGTCAATCACCACCTCCGCGAGCTGAGCGATAAATGCCTCCTTGATACCCATGCGACGCCCTTCGCGAATCGCTCGACGCAACAACCGGCGCACGATATATCCCTGTCCCACATTGGATGGCGCTACGCCGCGTGGATCGCCCACTACGAACGTCGCTGCACGAATGTGATCGGCGATGATGCGGAACGGTCGTGCCGCCCGTGCATCGCTCGGCTGATACTTCACTCCAGACACAGACTCAATTGAGCCGATCATTGGCATGAACGCATCCGTTTCAAACACCGTTTCCTTTCCCTGCAAGATCGTCGCCATGCGTTCAAGTCCCATGCCGGTATCAACGTTTTTCTGGGCAAGAGGCGCAAACGAGCCGTCAGTACGCTTTTCATACTGCATGAAGACATTGTTCCAGATCTCGACAAAGCGTCCACAATCACAGTTTGGGTGACACATGACACCGAAGGCCGGATCATGAGGCGTTCCCATGTCGTAGAAAATTTCCGTATCTGGACCACAAGGACCGGTCTGCCCAGCCGGTCCCCACCAGTTTTTCTTTTTTGGATACGCGTAAATACGAGGACCGCGTTCCCCAAGCGTTGGCTCGTCCTGTCCGGCGATGCCAACGGTGGCCTCTATACCAAGCTCCGCGAATTGCGCTTGCCAAATAGCGATCGCCTCCACATCTCGAGGCGCTACATCATCCCCTTCAAAGACCGTGACATAGATACGTTTTGGATCAAAACCGATCTGCGCCGGCGACGTCAAAAACTCAAGTGCCCAAGTGATAGCATCCTGCTTGAAATAGTCGCCGAGCGACCAGTTACCAAGCATCTCGAAAAAGGTGAGGTGACGGTTATCACCCACTTCATCAATATCATCGGTACGAAGACACTTTTGGCTATCCGCCAGACGCGTTCCACCAGGATGCACTTCTCCCAAAAAATACGGGACAAGCGGATGCATGCCAGCCGTCGTAAACAGCACCGTCGGATCGTTTTCAGGAAGAAGCGAGGCCGAAGGGAGAATTGTATGCCCTTTTTCACGGAAAAACGAGAGAAATCGCTCTCGAACAAGTCGGAGTTCCATAGATGTGAGAGAGAATAGCAGGTTATAGGTTTTCGGCAACCACCGAAGAGCACGTTACGTTTTCCCGTTTGCTGTCAACTGGTGGACCATTTCCGCCTGGTTGACCAGGACTTTTAAGAGCGAAACATCGATTTCGGTGATATGGTTTGTGGCCAGATAGAGGAGAAGATAGGCTTTTCGTTCAGGAGACGAGGCATCCGATGGCACGACCAACACATCTCTTCCGTCATCCGTGGCCAAGAAGGCATGCGTGGCTTTTGTATCGTCCAGGGCCCGCAGCTCACGATTCGACACACGGAAGACCTGCGGTACCGGCGTTTCTGCCTGAATCTCCAGCGCCGTTCGTAGCGATGAGCGTTCCATCACGCGTAGCATTGCCCCTTCTGCCGCCGCCGCAGACAACGCATTCTGGATAATCGCTTGCAATAACTCGCGAGGAAGATGCTTCCGATCGATCAAGCTGAGCGAGGTGTCGTTTGCTAGCCGTTTGACGAGCTCGATTTTGCGATTCACTGAGCCGATATAGCTGTATGATTCCACCAGCTCCGTCTTTGTGCGCTGAATACTGTCCTCCATTTGGCGTGCCTCCCCTTCCCGACCCTCAATATACCGTTCGTAGCGAGTAAAGGTGAGAATACCCGCGAGCCCGAACAGAAAAATCGTGATTTCCTCGAGGACCGTTTCCGAAAGCCCGAAGTATCCCCGCGTGTAGATCGAGGGCGAGAGCACCGCCAACACAAAAAAGACGAGATACGAGAACGAGATCCACTGAATACTACGCTCGCGGGACTGCATATTCTCTACCTTAACGAATCTTCACGAAGAATGCCACCTCCGAGACAACGCTCACCTTGGTAGATCGCGACGGATTGTCCAGCGGCGATCGCCCAAACCGGTTCATCCATCGCAATCTGATACACGCCTGGAGCATGACGGGAAATCGTGGCTGAAACAGGCGTTTGTCGATATCGAACCATCACTTCCCCCCTCAGAACGGCGGCCTGTTCGAGCGACGCCTCAAGCCAGTGAACATCTTCAATCGTGCATGAACGTCGCCACAAGAGCGGGTGCTGAGCATCTGGCACCATCAGGAGCGCATTCTCCGCACGATGCTTCGCCGCGACATACCATGCCTGACGATCAGTATGAACCGCTAGTCCCTTGCGCTGCCCGATGGTATACGCGTCTAAGCCATCATGCGTCCCGATCACTCGCCCTGACGGATCAATGATTGGACCTGGGGATGGTGGGATTTTTTTTCGCAGGAAGTCATGAAAGTCGAGTTTGCCGATAAAACAAATCCCCTGGCTATCAGGTTTTGTTGCAACAGGAAGATCAAGTGACTCAGCGATGGCACGAACCTCAGACTTGAGCAAATGACCAATAGGAAACAGTGAGCGGGATACCGCTTCACGACGAATGCGCTGCAAAAAATAGGTCTGATCCTTCTCTGGATCCACTCCCTTGAGCAGATGCACCCCTTCATCATCTTTCACAGAACGAGCGTAGTGGCCCGTCGCGACCCCATCAAACCCCATCCGCATCGCCGCCTCAAAAAACAACCCGAATTTCATCTCCTGATTGCAGAGAATATCCGGATTCGGCGTGCGACCCGCTTCGTACTCAGCAAACACCCGTTGCATGACTCGGCTGCGGTACTCCTCTTCAAAATCAAACGTTAACAAGGAAATGCCTAAGCGAGCCGCCACACGAAGCGCATCGCGTCGCTCACCACGCCATTGGCATTCGCCCGTCCACAAATCCTTCGAATCAGACCAGTTCTTGATAAAGCCTCCAACTACTTCATACCCCTGTTCAAGTAATAACGCCGCCGAGACACTCGAATCCACCCCGCCAGACATACCAACGAGGATCTTTGACCCCGGAGGAAGCGGCGGGATCATACACGAGCTTTTTTGCCTTCTTTATTCGCCACAATCGCAGCTTGTCCCTGCAACACATTGCCGGCAGCATCCTTCACGGCCAGCTGACCGCAGGCAGCGTCAATATCCTCACCGAAGGTGATTCGGTGCGTAGCAGGAATACCCAGCTCATGAAGCTCCCGCAAGAACGCAACGCGACGATCTTTTGGCGTGCCTTCAAAGGCTTGGGTGTTGTGATACTTAATCAAATTGACGTGTACCAAACGCATATCATCGCCAAATAGGCGCTTCAATGCGCGCGCATCCTCTGGACGGTCGTTGATCCCAGACAGCAACAAGTATTCAAACATGACCTTACGATTCGTCTTTTCCATGTACGTACGAACGGCCGCCATGAGTTTTGCGAGCGGGTACGGACGGTTCACCGGCATGATCTTGGATCGAACCTCGTCAATCGCTGAATGGAGCGAGATCGCCAAGTTTACCTGGAACTTTTCGTCGGCTAAACGCAAAATCCCTGGCACGATGCCGCAGGTAGAAATACTCAAATGACGTGCGCCGATATTCATCCCTTGAGGATCGTTCATGATACGCAGAGCACCGAGAACCTCATCATAGTTATGCAGAGGTTCGCCCATCCCCATCAATACCACGTTGGTCACACGCTCCCCTTTTTCACCCAGACGACGCACGTAGTAGAGCACCTGCTCCGCAATCTCGTCACGCGTTAAATTGCGAGTGAGACCCATGGTTCCCGTCGCACAAAAACTACAGGCCATCGCGCACCCAACCTGCGATGACACACAAACAGTGTTCCGCTCGTCCT
>CALBSL010000075.1 GCA_937968025.1 uncultured bacterium | reverse complement strand
AATACGTCAGTTATTGGATCGAGGATAATAGGTATGAGTTGTGGGGAAATCGAGACATGTATTATATCTTCTAATCGTGTTGAATTAGTCTTGCCATGAGTGATCAAGAGTGCTAGTCTGCACACAGAATCTCGGGGCTGTTCCCATTGATTCGGATTGCTGCGACAGAAATTGTTCTATCGTGGTGATCTGCTAGACCCTCGATACTTAGTGTGGATCGGGGGTCTAGCTATTTTTATGCTATACTATATTCAAGAACTTAAACCGCTTGGTTGGGGTTGGCAGGCAAATTATTCAGTAAGTGATTTTCTACATGAATACATAGGTAATAGATTAAAAGAAGATGGCAAAAAGAAACGCACTGTATAAACGTGATCGTAACGAAGCCCAGAAAGCGGCTGCGAAGCGAGCACGGGACGCGAAGCGCGAGCGTAGCGAGAAGGCTACCGTTATCGCTGCTGAAGCATTCGCACGCAAGCAGGCCGAAGGTCCCTATGCGTCCTATTTGCGTGAGAAGGCTCCCAAGCTCGTTGGTGACACACGTCTGAATTATTTCACCAAGCTTCCACAGATTCGTTCGATCAATACATGGGAGCCTAAGACCAAGAGTCGGGAAGGATTGTTTACTTCTCTTTGTGAGCATCTGTTTGCGAAGTATCCTACACCATCGTTTTTCTGGACTATTTTTGATTCGCCTAACGTATACATTCGTCAGAATAACGATATCCTTGATCTTAATCAACAACGCTGGGTTAAGATTATTCTTCGTATCGCACAAGGTGAGTCGTTTTATAAGATGATTCAAGCGGGAGACTTCAAGGTTCCCCTTAGTCGCAAGGGTTGTCATCTTTTCCTTTCTTCGAAAGGTGGTTCGCTGACACACAATGTCAGGACTGCACAAGTCCTGTCTCTTGGTGGCAGCAAGCGTCTTGCGAATACGATTTGTAAGGCAACTCGCATTGGACGTGAGATTAACTTTGCCGATCCGAACCTTGAGAAGTTCTTTAACGAATTCATCATCTGGTGCATCAATAATCCGATGTTGGATCATGAGAAGCTTGATCCTCTTCTCGATTACGTGATGCGTGAGCTTCGTCCGCGTCATGCTAACTTCTCGATGATCGGACGATCCGCAAATGCGCTCATTCGTGAAATGGAACGTTGGCACCGTGAGCTTCGTGGCGAACGTTGGAAGCGTTCTTCTGTTCCTGAGAAGTTTCCTTCTTCGAACATCAAAGGATTCTTCAAGGATCGTTCCAAGTCACAGAACGGACATATTGAAGTTTGGAGAATCGATGAGATTCTTACCGCATCTGAGCTTCGTAGCGAAGGGCATCGGATGCGTCATTGCGTCTACTCATATTCTTCTTCGATTGTTTCCGGTAAGTGCTCCATTTGGTCGCTGAGTGTCAAGCGCAACGATGGAGTTTATTCTGTTGTGACGATTGAAGTGGAGAACGCAAGCCGTCGTATTGTACAGGCGAGAGGTCCCTGCAACCGCATGCCGGAACCCAAAGCAAAAGAATTGATCATGGAGTGGGCACGTAGCTCCAACCTTTCTTACGCGACATATTGATGTTGTACTATATTTATAGATATACGCAAAATCAAGATTTGTGTGATGTTTATCATAATGAACTAAAACGGTATCATATAGAACGTTTAGGTGGAAAATACGGATACTATCTATATAATGAGTTTCTACAAATAACTGTCAT
>CALBSL010000074.1 GCA_937968025.1 uncultured bacterium | reverse complement strand
ATTAAATGATCGTCACTCAATCTACCCCTCAGAAAGACGCCTTGCCTAGTTCCAAACGCTATGGTTGGATAAAGTACTCGCAATAAAACCTGACTCTCAGAGGAAGGAGATTGGTCGTGGCAAGAGCATTCGACACATTCATCGCACCTACGCTGAAAAAGCTGCCGGCCTGGATCACACCGAATAGAGTAACAATCGTAAGGGCATTCATCATGCCACTCGTGGTAGCGACACAAGCTCACCCCGTCATCGCCACGACCCTCTTCGTCATCGGCTGTCTGCTCGACGCCCTCGATGGAGCGCTCGCAAGAGTGCGTGGGCCGATCACCAAGCTGGGTCAATGGCTCGACCCTCTCGTGGACAAGACACACGTTCACGGAACACTCTGGTTCGCATGTCGAAACGACGTCGGACTCATTATCTGCCTCATCGTGAGCGGGATCGACACCGCTCTCACGATCACACGTTTCTTCAAAGAGAGAAAAGGCGTCGGTACACAATCGAATAAATGGGGTGGGCTGAAAATGTGGACGCAGAGCTTCGCCATCTCGTTTGTGCTAACAAGAAGCGCACCGTTCGAACCGCTCGTGCTTCCAACGTTCATCCTCGCCATTGCCCTGGCCTACGCCTCCTTCGTGGGTCATCTGTACGATTTTCGTCGTCGTCCCTCAATCTGACGGATCTTGCCACGCTCTCAATCGGAGCGTGATTATCATTTTAAAAGGAGTATAGGTTTTGACTTTTATTATAAAAGAAGAAAACGGCCGCTAAGGAGGAGTAAGCGAGCCGTATTGATTCAACACAGATAACTAACAAAGAGCCCGAGAAGACTTAGAGGTAACCCCGAAATGCCGCGACTCGATCTCCCGTTCAGCTTCCTCGATAGACAGCCGAAGCGCTTCCAGCGTGAGCGTCCCTGCCTCACCCACTCGCTCGACGATGGCTGCGATCAGAACGTGACGGAACTCCCTGTCACCGATCCTCCCATCAACCGCACGGCCATACGCTTCACGAAGCGTCCGATCTGCCAAAATATCGTCGGCGATCACTGCCCAGGTCAACATAACCTCCTGCTCTTCCTCAGAGAGACCGGGATCCGAAACATCACCAGAGGACTGTTGATCCTGAAAATCCAGACATGCCCTGACAAACACCGTCACCAAATCCTCAAAACGTTCACGCGCTTCCTGGCTGCGGCAGAGAAAAGCGGCAGGACTTTCCTGCATACCCTGATCAGCAATCGCCAGATTTACCAGAATCATTTGCGCACACTGCAAACCCGGCAAAGAACGAGGGAACGTGGCAACCGTCTCGTAATGTTCAATGGCGTATCTAAGAACGGCATCGACAGCTTCTACCATCATTTCTGCCGTCAAAGGAATATTGAGATCGTGCGTACCCGTAGTGGCAGAAACGGCTTTATACACCGTCTCCTCATTCATAAAAAGCTCTTCTCCACCTCCTGCCCCCTTCATTTCTTCGTTTACAGAGAGAAAGAGAGCCACAACGAACTCTGCCAGGGTATTGATGCGGAGAGTCTGAGCTTCGTCAGACATAATCCACCTTCCTTTCAGCTTGTGAGAGAACGTGTCTTTTTATTTGAGCAACTATTCTTTATCAAACGCCGCTCCGATTTGCAACTCGGGTACTCTATCCC
>CALBSL010000073.1 GCA_937968025.1 uncultured bacterium | reverse complement strand
TCTCAAGCTCTGCCATACGCTGAGACCAAGACACGAGCTCGTGTGGGTTTGCGGGAAGACGAAGCACGCCTTCTGCCGCTGTTTTTGTTTCGCTGACAGACTGAGAAAGGGCCCGCGACCACGAAACGGCGCCGGCAGGCAGAGCAACGACACACAATAAGCCAAAAAAAGCGATAGCGATTCTCGCTGGACGAATCGCCGCAGCGACATAGGGCGCCTCCCAGGCCTCTTCCACCTCTTCAACCGTCTCCTGTTCTCGTTCACGCGCGGCTCGAAATCGCTCGGCGAGCGAGTCCTTCCATCGCGACACGCGAGACACCGGCTCCGTTGCAGGCGCAACAACCTCCGGATATGCGCCCTCAAGCACCGCTGATTCGGTCACCTCATCCACACTCGTATCCGCCATCGTCGTGATCACGACCTCGTCTGGAGTCGAAGCAGGAATAGCTCGTGCGGTTGTGCGCTTGGAGGCCTTAGGCGACCAGCGAATAAACGGACGGCGCAGGCGGGTCCACAAACCTTTTTGACTCTCTCGAACCGCTTCTTCAGGATCACCAGGGGTGAACTGAACAGCAATATACTCAGGATGAATACGATCAACCCACAAATCCGCCGCACGCACGAGGACAGATGCTACATGCCCCTGATCTTGCAGCGGCGTCTCCCAGCGGTGCATGGTGAGATGGAACGGATCACGTCGCTCCTTCACCGGCTTCGCCGCGATCCCATCAAGCCGAATAATATGCTCACTCGCCTCGTGAGGACCGCGCTGTACCTCAAGCGAAATTCGTCGTTTGCGTGATTGCTTTCCTTGTTGCTCACGGACCATTTGTATATCAAACATGCTCCCAGGAAGACCGGGGGCGGATCGCGAAATTCGCGAGAACCGAATGACGGAGCCATCGTCTTGATCAAGCACCCCTTCGAGCTGAGCTTCTAATTGAGCTTGGGTGGGACGACGCCGTTTTGGAAAAGATGCGTCTTGGACGTTCATGAAACCTGCAGAAGTTTGGCAAAATCACGAACCGCTTGATCCCAGCGGTGTCGAGTGCGCACCTGCTCTTGTGCTGCCGGAATTTCCGCGACAAGGTGCGTACGCATCTGTAGCGCCTCCTTCCACTTCTCTATCATATCAGTTTCATTTCCGTTTCGAAAGAAGCGAACACCCTGCTTTGGCAACACCTCGACTAAACAGAGTGTATCACTTGCGAGCACAGGACATCCCATCATTAATGCTTCAAGTGGTGGCAAGCCAAATCCTTCTTCAGAAGACGCAAAGATAAAGAGCTCCGCATCTCGACACCAGGTGACGAGCTCTTCATCACTGACACGACCAACGAATGTCACTCGCGGAATCGACTCGTCTTTCACCATCTGTTCATAGCGCTGCATGAAGATGTCGCGCTCACCAACCATCACCAGCGCGTGATCCGGATACTGTGCAGAAACCGTTTTCCAGGCTCTGAGCGCAAGATCAACCCGCTTGTGCGGATATACGGAGCCAATCATCAAGCAATATGGCTCTTCTTTGAGTCGACCTCCGAACGCCGGTGCCGGCAAGTCCACGCCTTCCCCCACCACTCGCACAGGTGTTTTTGCCCAAGGAAAGAGCGCATGCAGATCTTCTTTTACATACTGCGTAGGAACGCCAATCCCAGAAGATCGCCACACAACGAACGGAACAAGCCGTCGCTGAACAGCGTTCTTGAACTTGGCAATCCATGGATGACGCACGCTTAATTTAGAAGCGACCGGCTGATGAAACAACAAAAAGTCATGCAAGAAGGTCACGATTCTCCCAGGCCACAAGACTGGGATATTCCAATGAAAAAACAGGGCGATCGTCGGGCGCTCACGCCAGAGCATCGAAGCCACCTGAATCTGCTCGGCAAAACCATACCAGCCAATATCTCGCTGAATCACGCGCACATTCTTTGCTGCAGGAATCATGGCGATCTGTGCAGGATAGCGCACAAGAATACACCACTCATGACCCGGGAAGAGCTGGATCAAGCGAGGCAAAAATGCCTCAACCACCCGGCCAATGCCACGGGTGATGGTCGCCCCAACCATACGGGCATCCACGAAGATTTTCATGCCCCCAGTATGTGAAATGCGCACCCCCTTGGCAAAACCTGGGCGATCAGGCATAGTACCGGGGCAAATGAAACAGCGAGGCATAGCTCAGTTGGCTAGAGCGTCCCGGTACAACACCGGGAAGGCCGCAGACTCGAGCAAATAGGGGGATTTTGTTGGAAACATCACATCGGGGCGTAGCTCAGTTGGCTAGAGCGCCTGGTTTGGGACCAGGAGGTCGCAGGTTCAAGCCCTGTCACCCCGACCATTAAAAAGCTTCGCAGAAATGCGGGGTTTTTTTTATTCCCCAAAGACTATATTCGCTCGGTTGGCGAGAGCGTCCCGGTGTAGCACCGGGAAGGTCGCGGGTTCAAGCCCTGTCACCCCGACCATCAAAAAACTTCGCAGAAATGCGAGGTTTTTGCACGACACATGGTCTCAAAAGGAGCTCGCTCTTGCTTTCAGTTAGTCATGAATGACGTTTAGCCGCCTTCTCGCTTCCTCCAACCGGCGTTCACCGTTACGCATTTTTTCAATGAATTTTTGATGAGCATCCGCATGGAGAGCGGCCGATTCTGACTTCTCAGATGTAAGCGGCGGGAGTGGTGGCGGAATCTCCCCACGAGCAATTGCTAGCGCCTCTTTCGCAGCATGATCCGGTCCGGCATACTCGGGAATCAAGCCCAATCGAGTGAGAAAGCGATGTGAATACTCATCTTGCTGACGCTCGTATTCATCGCGGCCCGGATCAGTACTTGCAACCGGGAGGGGTGGGGGCTCAATCATGTTCAAGCGCCGTTCATACGTTGCCGCAGAAAGCTCTAAATACCGAGGAATCTTCTCAAGAGGAATATCCAGGAGTGATGCGATCAGCATCTCATGCGCATGCATACGATCCTCACCCTGAAACTGTATGTATATCCACGGATGACGCTCCAATGCTTTGGTTGTCGCCGCTAACAGAGCCTTGAGCCGCTCAGCTTCGGTTTTTTGCAAGCCATCGTAATGATTGGCGTATAGCGGCCCTAGTAACACTCTTTGTATATATGAAGGCGTGCCACTACCATCACGAAGATAGGCAAGTATTTCATCTTTTATCCTGCGAGCAGCTCGGTGAAAGCCCGGCGATTCTTTGGAATTGCTTGATTTTT
>CALBSL010000072.1 GCA_937968025.1 uncultured bacterium | reverse complement strand
GGATAGTGGGCGAGAACGGTTTTTACGTCTTGAATACCGGTCGTGACATTACAACGACCCCCACCAGAGATCATCACTTTCTGGCCGAGAATGGGGTTTTTTTCAAGGAGGACGATCTCATGATCGGACCCTTGTTCAAGCAGGGTTGCCGCGGTCATGAGCCCAGCCGCCCCGCCACCGATAATCGCAATGCGCATAGATGAAGAGGTTGTACCACAAACGATGCGAATACGGCGAACGCGGGGGGATCTTTATCGTGCTTGTCCGTGGGTGGCTGAGACGGGGCTGTTGGCGCAGTATCCTTGACAAAACAAGCGTTTTTTGATATAAGTGATCACCTTTCATCTCCGGAGGATCAGAATATGATCGGCATCCCTCGCTACAACATGATTGCCTCTGTACGGAGAGACGCAACGTTTCAGGCGTACAATCCCACGCACCCCTCGCAGGAAGTGGCGGTGAATCTCTTGAAACGTCTCGTCACCGGTCTGGTGAACAAAGAGTCGTCGATCGTGTCTTCGCCGCGACCCTTCGAGCGTGGGCGGATGGTTTTCCTGCAGGGGCCGCCCGGCCTCGGGAAGACCCACCTCCTCGAAGCTGTAGTGAACGCGCTTCGCGAGCAAGCACCGCGGCTGCATGAGGCGACCGTCCTGGTTCCTGGTAAGCTGTTTACAGTGACGGTCCGCTCCTTCGAGGAAGAAATCTACGCTCCGGCGAAGATTATCCTGCTGGACGATCTCTTCCAGACCCACTCTTCAATTGATGATGTGTCCGGGCATGAGATCGGTCTTGTGAGTAACTGGGTCATGTCGCTCTATGAGCACGGCCAACTCGCCATTCTTTCCTCGAACCATTCGCTCGATGCGTTGATGACTCGGGTGGAGATGAATGACAAGGTTGGTCGCGTCAAGTCTCGTCTTCACGAGATGATGGCGGGGGTTGGGAGACTGGTTCTCGAGGGTGACGACTACCGCGTCAAGCTCGCAGAGTCTTCCGCCGTCGACCCGTTCGACGTGTGAAGCCGTTCACGGCATCTGTTCTCCCAGGTCCACGATACGTTCGTGGCCTTTTTTCTTGCGCGAATGATGCGGCGCCCGAACTTTGGAACGATAAAGAAAAACACCGCTTCAGGAAGAAGCGGTGGGGCGAGACGGCGTACAGACCGAGGCGAGATGGTTCAGGAGCGACCAGCCTGCAAACAGGAGAGAGGCGGGCAGGATGAGCTTTGCACAGGCTTCGAGCAGGGGCTCTCGTGTCAGGATGAAGGCGATGCCAAAGCTCTGGACCCACGTCTTGATCTTCCCCGGCAGGCTCGACTTGGTGGTGATCTTCCAGCGCCACTCGACGAAGCGCACCTGGAGGAGGGCGACTTCGATGCTGGTGGTGAGCGCAACGACCAGGGGCGCTACCTTCTGCTCGCAAGCGAAGAACAGGGTTCCGAGCACGAAGATCTTGTCAGCGACGGCGTCGAAGGTGGCGCCGAGCTCCGTGGTGACGTTCCGGTGTCGAGCAAGCTCGCCATCGAGAAAATCAAACGATGAGGAGAGGATGAGGACCCACACAGCGAGCCAGGGATGGTCTCGCAGCCAGATCACGGGAAGGGTGAGGACAGCTCGCAGCAGGGTGAGGTGCCACGGGTGTACCCAGGAAGGAAGGAGTTCAAGAACGGGAATGAGCCATTCACGGGCTCCGGGGGTCTGATGCATGAACCACTCCTTGGTGTTTGGCGCTGCACAGTGGATCATGGGCTGGGCTCACCGTCAAGACCCTAGGCAAGCTTTGTGAATGTGATAGAGTAGATGAGCTGTTCATCAAGAAGGGAGTGCTCGGGAATGGATGATCCCATCGTTCGTGATTTCATGGTTGACTACGCGGTGTTCTGTGGCCTCCTACGCGAGAGTGCTCGCATGGGCCTCACCGACCGCGATCTCCGTCTGCTGCGCGAGAAGGCGGAGCTGGTCCTCGAGCGTGCTCATGAGCCGGCGGCTCGCGAGCCCGTTCTTCTCCTGGTGGAGGCGAAGGTCGCGCCTGACCCTGAGCAGTTCTTGGTTCGTGTGCGAGACTTTCTCGCCTACATGCGCACCTGCCGCCACCCGAGCGAGCTCGATCCTGAGCGGATGAAGCAGTTTCGCGAGGGGTTCGTCCTCTCTGAGTGCCTCAAGCTCGAGGTTCGTGCCTCGATCTCCTCGTCCGCGCAGGTCCTCCTCTCGACGCCTGCGGTCGCCCTCTGAGCCCTGTCTTCTCGACGGGCTTTTTTCTTTTTTGTTCATGGCGTCCGTTCCCAGGGCGCGGCATCTGGAATGAGGATATCGATCCCCTCTGTTTTTCGGAACCCGATCCGATCCGGAGCTGCGCCCGCCGCCTTGAGAACTTCGCCGAAGACCAAGGCTTCGCTCCCGTATTTTGCGTGGACTTGGTCGAGTGCTTGCGATACGCGGAGGCGCTTGTCTTGTGAGGGGTTTGCGGTTTGGAGCCGTGCCGTGTGCTGCTTCGTCCAAGGAGAGAGATCGATGCAGGTGATAGCGAGAAAGGAGAGCGCTTCTTCGCCATTCCAAATAGTGTGCAGGGCGGCGATGGAGGCGCTGAGTAGGGTAAACGCATCAGAAACGGGTTCTCCGAACGCCTGTTGCGCGGAGCGGTAGTCTTTTCGATGGGTATAGAAGGGGCCGCTCGGGGGTGCGGCGGAGCTGGAACCAACCGTCACGACCACGGCTCCCGCGTGTCGTTGCAAGCCGCGCAATCGCCGCCCGGCTTTTTCTACGAGTTTCATAAACACGGCCAGGAGCTGTCCTGCGTCGCTGACCCGCTTGGGTACGCAATAGGAATGACCAACGGATTTCGGAATTGTATTCCGAAACTGGGTGATCGAATCGCAGGCAAGGCCAAGGAGGCCTGCTTGCAGGAGGAAAAAGGGTTTGCCGTAGAGGCGTAACAACTGCTCCGGCGGATGATCGAGCAGATCGAGGACGGTGAAGATGCCAAGACGGGCAAGCTTACGTCGATTGCGCTCGGCGATGCCGCTAATATCCGTGAGTTTGTGTTCCGCTAAAAACGCTCGCAACGAGGCGTGGGAAACCATCGTGAACCCATCGGGCTTGTGATAGTCGGAAGCGAGTTTGGCGAGAATACGCGTAGGAGCAACGCCGATGGAGCAGGTGAGGGCATCGCCGATCTCTGTACGGATACGCTGTTTGATCCGCAGGAGCGGTTCAATAAGGGCGAGATCGTTTGGATACCAGCCGGTGCAATCCATGAAGGCTTCATCAATCGAGTAGTGTTCGACGGTGTCTGTGAGTTCATGAAGCATCGTAAAGACGCGTCCGATGACCGAGCGGTATTTGGGTGGATCGGCTTGCACAAACGCCATAGAAGGAATACGTTGCTTGGCTTCAGCAACAGACATGCCAACCCGAACACCAAGTCGTTTTGCTTCTCGTGACGGCGCAATGATGCAGCTGTGTTTACCGAGATACGCACAGACGCCGAGGGGTTTTCCACGGAGTGAGGGATTTGCTTGTTGTTCGACGGTCGCAAAAAACGAGTTCATGTCGAGATGAACGATGAGTCGCTCCGACCGCGGAAGGTTCATAGCATGACGGCTTCTTGCTCAAGAAACCATTCTTGCGACTCCGTCGAGTAGGCGAGACGAAACGCGTTTACGCCATCACTCACGCCAAAATAGAGAAGCTTCTCACGTCCTTTACGTTCGCTATAGGTGAGCTCAATGGTTTTGATGTGGTAGGTCACGGTTCCCCAGCGGAATTGCAGAGGTTTCATGCGGCCTTTATCAAAGGCGGCCAGGACACGGATGGGCGTTCGTTCAGTGATCATATAGAACAAAAATAGAACACCCTCCTAACCCCTGTCAAATAGACCAAAAAACGCCGGAAAGGCGTTTTATGGGAGACGAATCGGTCAGGACGACACAATTATCGTGCCGAGATCGACGACGCGTCTTCCGAGGAGAACTGAGTACTGGAGGGAGAGCGGATATAGGTGACGTGACTGACATCGCGGGTGGTGGCCTTGAGAG
>CALBSL010000071.1 GCA_937968025.1 uncultured bacterium | reverse complement strand
CTCGACGGGTCGCTCATCCGCTTCTCGTGTCGTGGAGGTGTCCGGTGGCACGGACACTTCTGTCGCAGCAACAACCGCTACCTTCCGGCCATCACCCCGCGTGGTACGAGCGCAGTCGGCTGCGTCGCTCCTTCGACGTCGATCATGACTCAGGTGGGTGAAGTCGACGGTGTTCCGGCAACGGCGCGCACGACCATCACCTTTAACGGCGAGGGGATCCCCCCGGCCGACCGCGTCGTCGTCAACCTCGACATGGCCGGCCCCTACTGCGGCGGCCGCTGATCCTTCTCCGTTCCTTCCCTTCCTTCAAGTAGCCCGCTGGGCTCCCCTTGGTCACGAGACGCGCGTTTGCGATCGTGGCCAGGGGTTCTTTTCATTTTTGGCCGGTTTGGTGTTTTACTTTTTCATGCTAGATTGATTTTGTTTTGAGGTTTTATGTCTATTTTCGACGGTATCATCGATCATGACACGATTGCGCGTGTTTTAGAGAAGGCGTTGGACAAGCCCGCGCACGGGTATCTTTTTTGTGGGCCACGTGGCGTAGGAAAGACCACGGTGGCAGAAAGGTTGGCGGTGGGATTGTTGGAAGATCACGCAACACCTAACACGCAATATGTAACACAGGATGGGCAACATGTATCACTACTGGCTTCGCATCCGGATTTTGTTCGACTTGGTCGGGAAGAGGGTGCGCGTGAAATCGTGGTGAAACAGGTGCGTGAGTTAATTGCGCGGATGCAGCTAACTTCGGCCCGAGGTGGATATAAAATCGCCCTCATCGAACAAGCAGACCGATTGAATGAAGAAGCGGCGAATGCACTTTTGAAAGCGGTTGAAGAACCATCGCCAAAAACCGTCTACATTTTTATTGCTGAACAACCGGATCGATTGCCGGCGACGCTTCGGTCGCGGTTGGTGAAGATTGAATTTGGAAGAGTGGCCACGAAGGAAATTGAAACTTGGTTGTCGAATCATGCAACACGTATCACGCAACACGTATCACGCAACAAAGAATATTGGAGAAATAGCCAAAGAAGCGCGCGGGTGTCCTGGGTTAGCATGGCGAATGGCGTTCGGTGAAGAAGAAGCGTGGCATCAAGCTTTAGATTGGACGAGGTTTATGGATAGTCTTTTGAAAGAGCCGTTGGGTAAAAAATTTGCTGTCATTGAGAAGATTGCGCAGGCGGTTGAAGCTCAGGATGATGTGGAAACGGCTTGGCGAGAAGCGTTGGAGCGGCTTATGCGGGCTCTCGATGCTCGTTTTGTCTCAGAACCTGTTATTTCTTCTCAGTTGGGTAAGGGATTGAGCCATGCTTGGCGATTAGTAGGAACCGCAATTTCGCCTCGTTTGGCGTTGGAATATGCCCTAACTTCTGAAGAGGCGAAGCAGGGGAGAATGAGACCGAAAATACTCAACGTGGGTTAGAGACAGCTTATCGTTGTCTTTTTTATCTTATCGTAGCAATCTTAGGATCATTCTATGCCTACTCATCTTGATACCTATAAATCGGAATTTCAGGGCGTGGTCGATCACTTTCATAAAGAGCTACAAGGATTGCGCACCGGCCGTGCGTCTGTCGGATTGGTCGAAGATATTCGGGTGGCGGCATATGGC
>CALBSL010000070.1 GCA_937968025.1 uncultured bacterium | reverse complement strand
TCCGACGCCAAGCGAACCAGCACCAACCGCAAAAACGTATTCTCTCCAAGACGTAGCCCAGCACAAAGACGCTTCAAGCTGTTGGACGGTGGTGCGTGAAACCGTTTATGATTTAACGACCTGGATTGCCAGTCATCCGGGTGGGGAAGGTGCTATTTTAAATATGTGCGGCAGAGATGCGACAACGGATTTTATGACTCAACACGGAGGACAGCCTCAACCTGAGCAAGCCTTGGCATCATTCAAGATTGGCATGATAAAATAAGTCGTATGAATAAATTTTTCCAGCGATTTGATAGCCTGTCTGTATATGCTCCCGTTGTCTTACGTCTTGGTTTAACGGCGGTGTTCGCCTGGTTTGGTGTTTCTCAGCTAGTGAACACCAGTGTTTGGACAAGTTTAGTGCCGACTTGGGTAACGGAACTATTTGGTATTTCTGCTATGACCGTGGTGCAGGTGAATGGCGTCTTCGAGGTTGTGGCCGCGCTTCTTCTTGGTTGTGGAATCTATGTCCGCCCGGTCGCTTTTATTTTAGCAATACATTTAGCGGTGATCTCGTCGCATTTAGGTTTCACTGCTGTCGGCGTGCGTGATTTTGGTCTGTCTTTTGCGACCTTGGCCAGCGCTCTCTTTGGAGATGACCGGTTATCTTTTACCTATCAAGGAGAAGAGCAGAAGTCTGCTCGGGTTTGATAGATGCTTTCAGCTTTTTTAAGAAGATCTAAATCAACTTCTTGAACAAACATCTGTTCACGATGATGGTTTAGCTTTTGTACCGTGCCGAGTACAGGCATGGTAATTTGTGAATGCCCAATTAAAGTGTCTCGTGTATTGTTTTTATAACGTTGGATACCAGCAGCATTCGAATAGATGAGCACGCTATTTGTCTCAAGAGCTCGGGTGAGGCAGAGCGCGTCCATCTGTTCTTCTTCTGAACGAGGGTTTTGTAATGCCATAGACTCGGCAATTTCTTGGTACCAATAACTGGGACAATAAATAAGTTGCACGCCACCTTTCATGAGTCGCTGAAAGATTTCAGAAAACAACATATCCCAACAAATGACGATAGCTGCTTTACCCCATTTTGTGTCAAAAACAGGTGCTACCGTACCCGCCGAAAGAAAGCGTCTTTCAGAAAGATAGAGATGGTTTTTATGATATGTTCCTAGCACCGTCCCTTGCGCATCTATATAGTAGCTAGTATTAAAGTTCCCATCAGGCGTTCCTTCCATGCAAGATCCGGTTACCACATCGATACGATATTTTGAAGCGAGTTTTTGGAAGGCCTGTCGAGTGGCATGGGTCGTATCGAGTCGAGAAACATCGCCAAAAATAGAGCCAGTGACACAGTCTTCGGGGAAAACCACAATGTCGGCATGCTGGGTTTTGGCCTTTTGAATAAACGTCTCAATACGTGCAAAGTTTTTGCTGGGATGTAAGTGAGTAATTCTAAATTGAACAACGGCAATGCGTACAATCATAGAGCTATAATTCAATACTTGAACAAGATAGGCTTTTTAATTGATGAGGAGTAACAATAGGATGAAGTTGCCCAAATGGCGTCCGGCTAGAAGATTGTCCATACGAACGATCATAATAAAAGTCTGGAATAAAATAATAACACCCTTCTCGCTGCCAATGACGGCCATCTGTCGTCCAATAGCGAATCAAGCTGCCTTCACCGCTCCCACCCCCTCGATCATCCGCAATATCAAGATAGTAACGCTCCTGTTCCCAAAACATGCCAACGGGATTAAAAACAACGTGTTTTTTCTCGGTACGCACTGTTTCGGGCACGGTAAAAGCTCGCTTCCAGGTTTTTCCACCATCTTTCGAGAAAATGACACCTGCAAATGTTGAGGTCCCCTGCCAAAAACTTCCATCCTGGTTGTAAAGAACGGTATTCATATTTCGTTGCTGCACAAATCCGAACACTGTCTCCTGTGTAAGGAGGTAGGCTTGCTGAAATTGAGGAACGGCTATGCCTTCAGGAAGGTGCCATCCCGAGGCAAACCCACTCTCTTGTAAAGGGGTGTCTTGTGCCTTCGTTTTTATCCATGCCTCATCTTCAGAGGTAAAATTTTGCAAAGGACCCGCCGAGGGAGGGGATGGAGTGGGAGAAGAAGGATCGAGGGCTTCACGGAAACGTTCAAATGGTTCCAGGCAGGTTCGTTTATATGCATCTATTTTTTTATTAACAGCTTCGTCTAGAAGCGCATTTTCAATCCAAATAGACGATCCTTCACTGTTCTGTGTGAAGTTGCTCACGAGGATGGCTTGGCCTACATACGGACCAAGATGGAGGTTTGTTCCTTGTATAGAAAGTGCAGAAAATCCAGAACAGAAATGCAGACGGTCACCTAT
>CALBSL010000069.1 GCA_937968025.1 uncultured bacterium | reverse complement strand
TGCGAACGAATCGTTTGCAACGATTCTGTCCGAAGCGCGTAAGTATCGACTGAACCTCATCGTGGCTCACCAGTACATGGCGCAGCTCGAAGAACCGGTGCAGGAAGCTGTGCTTGGCAACGTTGGTACTATGATCGCTATGCGCGTTGGCCCTCAGGATGCAGAGCTCCTTGAAACGGAGTTTGCGCCGGTGTTTGTTCCGGAAGATCTTGTGAATCTCGCAAAGTATCAAATGTACCTCAAGCTCATGGTAGATGGGGTGGCGACGCAGCCTTTTTCTGCAAACACGCTGCCGCCTATCGCGAATCGCACCGGAAGTGAAGAGAGTGTCATTAAGGTGAGTCGTGAACGGTATTCAGAGCCGCGACAGTCTATCGAGGAAAAAGTGCTCAAGTGGACAGGTATGGAGTTGGTACATGGGACGATGACCATGTCGGCAATGGGAGCGTCTACGAAGGAAGAAGAACCAGTTGTTGCTGATACCAGACCAACGCTCGCAGCCATTAAATACCCACACATTCAGACGGCTGAAGAGCAGGAACAAGAAGAAAAGAGTGCCGCCGCTGCTACACAAGGTGACGGGGTCACGCACCCAACACTCGTGATTCGACCTGAGCGATTAGCTGCCATCGAAGAATCGATTAAGCAGGCGAAGGCAGCTGAGAAAATGAAGAAAAAGCCAAGTTTTACGCATACCTGCCAGCGGTGCGGCAAGACGTTTGAATTGGCTGTCCAACTTGATCCAACCAAGCCAATTTACGATCCAGAATGTCGAGATATCTTGAAGAAAGAGCGCGAGCAACGGACGTCTCGGGGAGGAGGTCGTCCGGGTGATGCCGGGCGATCGACGGTAGCTGCTCAGACGCGCCCAGCAAGCGCTCAGGCGAACGGGAGGGAGCGTGGACGCGGCGATGATCGTCGACCTGATCGCGGTCGCCCAGGTGCTAGTAGGCATGGATCGGGCCAGTCATCTCGAGATCGCTCCTATTCGGCGGGGGCAGCGCCGGCACAGGCTCCCGGGAGACGGCTTGAGATCCCTCCAGAACTCGCTCAACCGCATCCACCGGTGAAAGAGGAGCCATCAGCTCCGGCGTCATCACCAGCCCCGGCAACACCCTCGAAGCCTTCGTTCTTCGGGACGCTCGCCCCGGGAGAATCGTTAAAGCTCGATTAAGGCACGTATGACACCAGCGTCAAGAGCTCTTTTAGCGGCATGCGTTCTTGCCTCTGTGTTGTTGCGGCCCGTGCCGCTCATGGCGGCAGAAGATGTCGACCAAGATGGGTTAGCTGATGCATGGGAAGAGGTCTTTCAGACGGATCCTCGTCGTGCCGATACCGATGGCGATGGCTTTTTCGACGGTGAAGAAATCCGTCAGGGTTTTGACCCTCGTCAATCAGGCGGAGCGCGTCTGAAAGAGACAGATGCCGACGAGGACGGCCTCACGGATCGCTTTGAGTTCTTATTCAAAACGAATCCTCGAGCGCAAGATTCGGACGGCGATGGATACGGAGACGGGCAAGAAATTACCAAAGGATACGATCCTCTTGCGATGCAGGGAAAAACGCTCGCAAAACGGCTGCTGGTTGATCTGTCCGAACAGAAGTTGTTTCAAGAATTGGGCGGGGTTATTATCGCGACGCACGTGGTATCGTCAGGAAAAGCATCTACTCCAACACCTGTGGGTACCTACTCGATTCTGAACAAACATCGGCGAGCTTGGTCAGGGAGCGCAAAGCTGTGGATGCCGTATTGGATGGCGTTTCGTGCAGATGGGTATGGATTCCACGAGCTTCCTGAATGGCCGGGAGGAAAGAAGGAGGGGAAAGCGCATCTTGGAACACCGGTCAGTCACGGCTGTGTGCGTATTGGGGAAGGGGTGGCGAAAATGCTGTACGACTGGACCCCCGTCGGGACGAAAGTGGTGATCCAGCGATAACCCTCATTCATGCGATATTTTCTGGCGCTTTGTGTAGGTCTTGCTATTCTCTGCCCGAGAAGCGTGTTTGCGTCCACGACGACTCGCGCAACGCTTCCTGAAAGCCCGCTCATTCAGACCGCGACGAGCACCTCAGTGCAAGAATTTGATCCAGAGCAATACGGCCTCGCTGCGGCATATGCACTCACACCGAAGACTCGGCGTGAGTTGTACGCCTGGAATGCAGACAATGTCTGGCCACTCGCGAGCCTCACCAAGCTGGTTGCGGCGTCCGTATGGCAGGGGAAGACGGTTCCTTGGCGGACGATCATGACGATCCAGAAACGAGATGAAGTTGGTGGAGGGCGTTTACGTGTTCCCGTGGGAACAAAGATACGATTTGAAGATTTGTGGTATGCAAGCATCACGGCAAGTGCAAATAATGCGGCGATGATGGTCGCGCGCGCGATGGGGGTGACGCCGAAGCAGTACGTCGCGCTCATGCAGAAAGAGGCAAAAAAAGTGGGGGCTACCTCCGCTGTATTCGCCGAGCCGTCAGGAATGAGTGAAGAGAACCGAGCAACAGCGAAAGACATGGCACTCCTGGCGGATCGGGCGTTTGCCTTTCGACCGTTGCAAAAAGCGGCCAGCACCGCTACGTATACCGTAAACATCCTGAATAGAACGCCAAAAAATAGGCCAATCAAGACGACAAATCTCCTCTTGAGTGACGATCCGGACGTCTGGGTACTGGCTGGAAAGACAGGCTATCTCGAAGCGTCTCGCTATAATTTTGTGGGCTGGTTCCGCCCCGTGGGGATTGACGGAAAGCCGGAAACCGGGAAGGATGTGCTCGTTGTGATCTTTGGAGCGCCAACGAAAGAACAGTCGTTTGCCGCTGCCAAGCATCTCGCCCAATCACTGTGGTTATCGCATGCAACTTTCTCTCGCACAAACGCTTCTCGAAAGCCGTAAGCAGCCCAAATTCCGCTTTGAGCAATTGAAGCGGGCGTTTTACGTTGAGCACCGACGTTCTTGGGATGAACTCTCGACGTTCCCGAAAGAGCTCCGCGCCGAACTCTCGGCGGAGGTTCCTTGGGATGCGATGACGTTTGTTCGAGAGCAGGCGGCAGACAATGGTGAAACCATTAAAGCGCTGCTCGCCTGTGCTGACGGCAAGAAAATTGAAACCGTGCTCATGTGCCATGAGGACGAGCGG
>CALBSL010000068.1 GCA_937968025.1 uncultured bacterium | reverse complement strand
CATCCATGCTTCAGACATGGAAAAAGGCTACCCGTCGATAGAGTACCTGTCAATGAACAGGGGCGCCCTCAGGCAGGAATTTCTCGCGAAGAAGATGTTCTGACACGAGCGCACCGACGAATCTGTTTCCTTCGTTATTCCAGTGCCCATCAACATCCCAGTAGAGTTTTCTCCCCGCTCGCTCTGCTTCTTGCAAGGGGGCGAATAGATCAAGATAGGGAATGTTGTTTGCCGCTAAAAACGGTTTCAGTCGTTCATTATTTGTCGCGTTTTGTGTTTCTCGAAGCTCGTTTCGCGAGGGAATGAGGACGAACAAGAGTTTTGATCCCTGTTTTTCAGCCAATGTTTTGAATCCTAGGACGTTTTGCAAATGTTCTGCATACGCCGTCTCGGATTCTGTGTCGATGGAGGGTTTGGTAGGCGGAGCGATCCCGGAGCGATTCAGCCAACTGTCCGGAAGGAGAGCGACAATGAGTGGTCTCGCAGTATTTTTGACCAGATTGTATAGGGCTGAATGGATGGTAAACCAGCGCTTGATGGCGTAGGTGACGCTCTCGTCCTGTGCAAGACGTGTATCTCGGACGCGATACCCCTGATCGACGGTATAATTTGGGAAGAGCGCATCGTCTTCTACATCATTGGCTCCCAAATACCCCACGATAAGCACGGACGGCTTGGGAGAAAGCGTCTCCAGGTGGTTCGTAGTTTTTATCAACTCTTGTTTTGTCCCAAAGCCGCCAACGCCGCACTTTAGAACCCGCATTCCAGTGGTGTTTTGGATGACGGTGCCCCATTTATCCGCAAAATCACCAAAGCCCCAAGTAAAACTATCGCCCGTGAGATAGATCGTTGGTTCTGAAGTCGTGTAGGGCGTGTCAAAGCAGCCGAGTTCGTTCGACCAAACGTCTGCCTCCGCATCAAAGAAGTGGTGGGAATCTGTAGGAACATTTTCCCCAATATCGTAGCCGGTTTCTTGGTTATTCACCCAGTAATTCCGAGGTTCGGCGAGGAGGGGGATTTTTGAGCGATAGGGGGTGAGCCAGAGCAGCAGTTCCAGAGCGACAAGCGTGAGGCCTGTGGTTGCCAGGGCAAGGAGTCCGTTCACGACAAAGGGTTTCACACGTGGAGATATCGTCATATACGTAAGCAGTGTAGCGCAAACGATGGGGACCGACTATTGAGGCGTGAGGAGAATCATTGGTCTCAATCTTGCGATAAAGGAGGGCGTGTACTAAGCTCCTGAGTATGTGTTTGTCTCGTCTACGACAGCGTTTGACTCGATGTAGGCAGCGAGCAGTTTTAGCCTTTTCCCATGCCCTATGAACCTTCTCCTCATCACGCAGGCGGTCGATGATCAGGATCCGGTGTTAGGGTTTTTTCCTGCATGGATTGCCGAATTTTCCAACTATTACGCTGAGGTGAGTGTCATCTGTTTGCGGAAAGGGGTCTACAACTTGCCTGACAATGTTCGTGTGTATTCCCTTGGGAAAGAGCGCGGAGTGGGGAGGTTCGCGTACATCGCGACGTTTTTCAAACTCATTTTTTCCAAGCGCCGAGAATACGATACGGTGTTTGTTCACATGAACCCGATCTACCTCGTACTTGGTGGGTGGGTTTGGCGCTTGCTCGGCAAGAGCATCGCGCTCTGGTATACGCACAAACATGTTGATTGGAAGCTCAGGATTGGAACGATGTTCGCGCATCGAGTATTTTCGGCCTCTAAGGAAAGTTTTCGACTCCTGACTCCCAAGCTGCGCATCACGGGGCATGGCATTGATACCGGGCAGTTTTCGCCTGGAACGGATCGCATCCCAAGTGTGCAGAAGCGTCTGATGACGACGGGAAGAGTTTCGGCGACGAAGCATATACACACGATGATTCAATTAGTCGCTCATCTGCCTAAGGACTCGGTTCAGTTGACGATTATCGGTGTCCCGGTAACGGCGGCTGATCGTCTGTATCAACACAAGCTTGAACAGGAGGTACAAGAGCGGGGAATCGCTGCCTCCGTTGAATGGTTGGGGGCCAAGACGCAGCCGCAGATCGCTGCATTGCTACGCGGTGCTGACCTCTACCTCAACTTCAGCGCGACAGGCAGTATGGATAAGGGGGTGCTCGAGGCGATGTCTTCTGGAATCGCCGTTCTTTCGACGAACGAAGCGTTTGCCGAATCCGCTGATGTGTATCTCGACCGATCTCGTCCTATAGAAGAGCTGGTGAGTGCAGTACAGGGGGCACTCGACGGTCATCTCGTCGGCAGGAGGCGCGAATGGGTGATGCAGCAGCATAGCCTGCAGGCATTAATCCCTCGACTTGTGCAACTTATGCAGGACTAGATCAGCGATAGACCCTATGAAAATGATGTATTTCCAGTTTGCGCGAATGCCAACGGAGCTTGCTCATGGGGTTCAGATTGCGCATATGTGCCAAGCCTTCGCTCAGGCGGGTTTGGAGGTAGAACTCGTGTTGCCACGTCGCAAAAATGCGATACAGACAGATATTTTTGAGTATTACGGGGTCGAGCGAACGTTTTCCGTGACCTATTTGCCGGTTCTTGATCTCGTGGGTCGTACTCGTTGGGGATATTATCTGGCGGATCTGAGTTTTTTACTGGCGGTAAAGTGGTATGCGTGGAGAAAACAGATAGACGTATTCTATACTCGAGATATCTTGGCTGGGTGGCTGTTTTCTGGTCATGTGCTTGAGCTGCATGCATTGCCCACACGCACAGGGAAGCTCGCTGCCTGGCTTTGGAAGCGTGCATCGGCGTGGGTGGTGAAGACTGCTTACATTCGGCAGACGTTAATCGATGCCGGTGTGGCGGGGGAACGTGTCTATGTTGCAAAAAACGGCGTAGATCTTGAGGCATTTGCAGGTTTGCCATCTAAGCAAGCGGCGCGTATAGCGCTCGGCTTACCAATAGCGAAGTCGTTGGTGATGTATGTCGGGAGTTTCTTTGTGCATGCCTGGAAGGGGGTTGATGTGCTGCTTGAGGCAAAGTCCGCCCTCCCTCACGATGTTCAGGTTGTTTTGGTGGGGGGTACTCCAGCGGATGTTGAACGAGTGCGATCGCAGCACGCAAAGGAGGAGGTGCTAGCTGTCTCCCATGTTCCAAATAAAGAGGTGCCGTTGTGGCTCCACGCAGCAGATGTGTTGGTGCTCCCCAATAAAAAGGGGTACGAGGAATCTGAGCGCTGCACCTCTCCATTAAAGCTGTTTGAGTATCTTGCATCTGGTGTTCCGGTGGTCGCTTCCGATCTGCCGTCGATTCGAGAGATTGTCTCTGAAGCAGAGGTTTGTTTTGTTGAGCCCAATGATCCACGGGCGTTAGCGGCGGGGATTCAGGGACTACTTGAAAATGAGGACGCATCTCGTCGGCAGGTGGCTGCAGCACAGCGACTGGTTCATGCGTATAGTTGGGATGCGCAAGCGCGGGGCATTCTTGAGCATATGCGGTCACTTCGCCTACTATAACTTCTATGTGCGGCATTATTGGCGGGATACATACGCAGTCGCGCTCATTGGAGCGAGCGGCTGAGGGTTTTGCGTATCGCGGGCCAGATTCGACCCACTTTTTTGATGACGGGAAGGTGCAGTTGGGACATCATCGCTTAAGTATTATTGATACGAGTAGCGCCGCGGATCAGCCTTTCTGGGACGCGACTCGCGAGATTGGGATCGTGTTTAATGGAGAGATCTACAATTATCGAGATATTCGCGCCGAACTCGCCTCTGACTACGAATTTTCCACCCAGTCTGACACGGAGGTGGTTGTGTATGCCTTTAAGAAATGGGGCGTGGACTGCGTTCAACGGTTTCGCGGGATGTTTGCCTGTGCGATCTACGATCGACGTGTCGACAAGCTCTATCTGCTTCGTGATCATGCGGGGATCAAGCCGCTCTATTTTGCGAACACGGGGGGATCGTTTCTCTTTTCGTCTGAACTGAAGGGGATTACTCGCTACTATCGCGAAACGGGTCATCCGCTCGTTCGAGACACACGAGCAATCGAGCTCTACTCAGTATTTGGCTACGTGCCTTCGCCGTACACGTTGTACTGTGGCATTGAAAAACTCCCAAAAATGAGTTGGGCGGAGGTTGATTGCTCGGCGAAGGTTCCGACGGTGCGTATCGAGCCGTACCATCTCGAGACGAGCCAGATTCACACGCAGGAAGCCTTGGCTGAGTGCATCGAACGACGAACGCTCGAGCATCTAGAGGCAGACGTGCCTGTTGGGTTGTTTTTTTCTGGCGGTACGGATTCGTCTCTTCTGGCTACCATTTTGCACAAGTATCGGATTCAGCTGAAGACCTATAGCGTCAGAATGGAGAAAAAGCAGGAAGACGAAGCCTGTTTTACGGCGATTGCGGATCACTTAGGCGTGGAACCTCGGATTATTGATTTCGGCGTCCCGCAATTTGATGAGGTGTATCCCGTCATTACTCGGCAGATGGATGAGCCGTTGTTTGATAACTCGCTGTTTCCAACCTTCTATCTTGCTCGTGAAGCGGCAAAAGAGGTGAAAGTGGTCCTTTCGGGCGAGGGCGGTGATGAGTTGTTTTTGGGGTATGCGAGGCAGGCGAAACTCGCTCATTTGCAAGCGAGACGCGAGGGAATCACCTGGCTCGACAAGCTCTACAAATACACACCCTCGTTTCCAGCAAAAAACGCTCTGTTTGAGCGTCTGTTTCTGCTTGCTGGCCAGGCGTTGAGTTACTATTTGGTCTGCATGTCGCCAGCTAAGGACCGTTCCTCGGCGCAAGCGTGGGTGGCGGCAAAAGACCTGCTCGAGCGATCCCTTGTTGAGCCAACGGGGCTCGATCGAGAATGGTACTTAGAAAATGATCTCTTAAAGAAGTTGGATATGGCCACCTCTTTCGCTTCCATCGAAGGACGTGTGCCGTTGCTCGATAAAGACGTTTTTCAAGCAGCGCAAGCATTTTCCGCGGCGCAGCATCAGGCGGGTGGCGTAGCAAAGAGCCTGCTCAAACACATACTCGCCCTTACAGTACCGAAGGAATTGGTCTATCGCGGGAAAAGTGGTTTCGGCATGGACATGCACACGTACTTCTCTCAATCGGAGTATCTGTACCAGGATCTCCTGCAAGCATCTCGATCGCTAGATGCGGAAGGAACGCTCAAAAACAAGGTGTATGCTGATCCAGCAATGTATATTCGGCGGTATCCGAATTACTGCTTGTCGTTGATACTGCTCTACCACAGCTTGCGCAATAATGAAGGAGCGAGTGATGCTACACCCCCTGTCGTCGCAGCACGATCCCGATCGTCTTCAGAAGAATAAGCCCATCAAGCATGAACGAACGATGCTTGAGGTAGTACAGGTCGTACTGAAGCTTTTCTAGGTTGTCGGTATTGGTTGCATTTGGCTTCAGAAACCGCACCTGTGCCCACCCCGTGAGTCCGGGCTTGGTGAGATGTCGAAGATGGTAGTACGGTTCCTGTTCTTGCAATGGCGCGACGAATTCCGGGCGTTCCGGTCTTGGTCCGATGAACGAGAGTTCGCCTCGGAGCACGTTCCAGATTTGTGGCAGTTCATCGATGCGAGTCTTGCGTAGCCAACGGCCGAGCTTCGTGATGCGAGTGTCTCGATCGGCGCCGCCGCTGAATTGCGGTCCTGAGGCCTCAGCATCCGTGCGCATCGTCCGAAACTTCCAGAGGCGGAAGATGGTGCCACGAACACCCACGCGCTCTTGCGAATAGAAGAGCGGCCCGCGAGAAGATAGGGCGTTGGCGAGAGCGATCACCGGGATGAACGCAAGACAGAGCACGCCAAACGGAAGGGCGAACAGCAGATCAAGCAGACGTTTCACATGATCGTAAAACGTTTTTTCCGCTTCTTGAAGGTGGAGGAGCAGCCACGTTTCGGAGAGGCGTCGCAACGGGATACGTCCCTCGCTCGTTTCTTCGAGATCAACCAAATCAAAAATCGGCAACGAAGCAAAGAGTGCGGCGTGCGTCACTTCGCGTACGGTGCTATCGAGCGACGTTTTCTGATCGAGAAGAATCCCGCGAATGTCTCCCTTGGCGATCGCTCGCACCGCGTCTTCGGCGTGAATATAGGAGGTGATGGCTGGAATGCCGTCAGGGAGGGCGGTTCCGTTGGGTGTGAGGACAGCGGCCAGGGTGTAGGTAAAACGATTCTCACGAAAGAGACCAATGGTACTCGGAAGTGCGTGAATATCCCCAAGATAGAGGAAGGGGACGGGTTTGAGGCGTTCGATGACCAGGCGATGAAACAAGATGCGCCAGGCGTACCCCACGATGAGACTGATCAAGAAATGAAAGAAAAGGTTGGTGCGAGGCTCGATCCCAAATGGAAGCAGGTAGAAGACTGAGATAGCGATCGCCAGGTTCCAAATCATGCTCTCGAGATAGGCGCGAAGGAGTCGCAGAGCGGGTTTCGCTTGGAGATCGTAAAGATGGTTGACGTAGAACGTGGCACACCACAAGAGGTTCACGAGCCCAAAGGGAGCGAGGTGGTAGGCGAGGACTGATGGAGAAAGCTCGCCATAGCGCAGCCAAAGAGCGGGGATGAGCGCGAGTTCAAAGACGGCAAGATCGCCCAAGAAGAGGGCGAATTGTCGCAAGCGATAGGCGAGAGGGGCCATAGATAGCTAAAATATACAGATCGGAAGAGCGTCGTGTAG
>CALBSL010000067.1 GCA_937968025.1 uncultured bacterium | reverse complement strand
TCTCGAGAGGCTTGGCGAAAGACCAAGCCTCGAACGCAAAAAACCGCAACTACCAATGCTGCTGCGTCTTCGAAGCCATCGTCGGAGCCCTCTATCGCGACCAAGGGTTGGGCGCGTGTCGCATGTTGATTGACTGTTTCCTGTGGAGGAAGCAGACCAGCGCACTCAAGAACTGGGAAGATCACAAGTCGGTACTTCAGAAAGAAGCGCAAGCGCGCTTCGGTCTGACGCCCCGCTACGTGATGATCTCCGAAACCGGTCCCGATCACGCACGCAACTACCGCATGGCATGTTTGCTGGGAAAGCTGAGGATTTCGGAAGGCGACGGATCAAGTAAGAACGATGCGATGAAGGCCGCTGCCAAGACGGCCCGTGAAACCACCACCCAATGGGAGGGGCGTATCGCGGGAGTCGAAAGGCAGATGACTCCCGCATTGCGTCGCTCAGAGAGCAGAGGTCAGCGATGAGTGCAGCAAGGAAAATGCGAGTATCAGCTCCCAAGGAGCCGAAGGTCGTTCGTAGTCAGGAAGAGAACGAGTCGGACGGTTCAGACTACCTGGTCGACGACCTCACCGCAAGCTTCAAGATCGCAACGATCTACAATGAGCTCGACTGGTACTTGCGGCCACTACTGCGGTATCCGACGCTCAAGAAGCAGAGTCAATATGCACCCCTGTGGGTAGCGTATAAGAACGGCACTCCGACCGAGCGACGCAATGCCCGCGACATGATCGTCTACGGCAACACCAAGCTCGTGCTCAAGATCGCATTTCGCCGTCGCAGCCATGGATTGCCGCTTCTGGACCTGATTCAGGAGGGCATGATCGGCTGCATGCGCGCGATCGAAACCTTCGAGCCCGAGAGAGGATTACACTTCAGTACCCACGCCACCTACTGGATCAGGCAGGCGATAGGCCGTGCCATCCAGGACAGGGGTGAGAAGGAGGTCCCCTATCGGACGCCGGTGCACGAGGCGGAGCGAATCCAATTCATCCACAAGGTGTACGTGGAGCTATGCCTCAAGAACGCGCGCCCGCCGAAGGAGCTCGAGGTATTCCAGGAGATCAAATCCCGGAAAACCAAGAACGTCGAGAAGATCACGCTCGCAGACGTTGTTCGCATCGTTCGTGGGATGTTCACCGGCAAGACCGTCCGCCTGGATGCTCCGGCAACGGGGCGTGGCAGTGAAACGTCGGACGATACAATCCTCGACCGGCTAAACGTCGGACCTGCGAAGGCGGAGACCATCATCGAAGCACGACGGCTCTATGCTGAGTACCAGCAGGCTATGACGCGCATAGAAGAAGCGGTCGACGCGCTTCCGCCGCGCACCGCTCAGATCCTCCGCCTACGGTTCGGTATGGGTGAGTTCGATCGGCAGACTCTCGAAGAGATCGGCGAGCGTTACGAGGTGACTCGCGAGCGCATTCGTCAGATCGAAACGAAGGGCCTAGAAGAACTCCACGCCAAGCTCGGCATCACCGGGCCGGAAATCGAAGAGATCATCGATGTCACCGAAGAACTGGGGGCGATCATCCATGTCTAGTAGCGAAGCAGTCGCTCTGAGTCAAGGCAAGGTGCATTGCCTCATGGTGAGTGACGACATCCCTGTCGAGATCTGCCAGACCGAACAGGGATCCCCGAGCTGCCGTGGATGTACGGCGCCCACGCGGCGCTGCACCTCCTGTGGCAAGCTGAACAGCATCCACGACCCCGAACTCGGACGCTGCAAGACCTGTGTTGATCGCCTCGGTGACAATACAAGTCGTCGCAGTGCGCGATTCGAGGGAACGGTCGAGGCGGCGATCGGAAGTGCGCTCAGTCGCGTGCGCGCAGTCGCCACTCTCGCGCCGACCGATGAAGACACTCACGCCCGGTTGATCGATGGGCTGGAAGACAAGCCGTCATCGATTCAAGCGGTAGAACGCATCATGCAGGCGACATGCCAACACTTCGGTGAGATAACCCTCGCCGATCTGATCGGACGAGATCGAACTGAGCGATCCAAAACCGCACGCCATATCGCCATGCATCTGTGTCGCGCTCGGCTGTCGCTCAGCTTTCCCATCATTGGAAAGATGTTCGGTGGTCGCAACCACAGCACCGTGATGCATGCCGACCACGCGATCGAAGCGGCGATCGAAGACGGCGACTCGGTAATGAGCGCTAGCATCAAGGTCGTCGTATCCATCCTCGATTCGGAAGCGGTCAACGTTCCCGAAGAGAGGCTGAAAGACCTCCTCGCACGAAATACACCCAAGGCATCGGTCGCAGGGCGAAAGCCGAGCGAAGCGACGTTCCAAATGGCTGCTGCCAAGATCGTTCAGGAACCGGAAAAACTCTACCCACTGCTCATGGAGCACGGCGTGGAACGGAACGGGATCTGGACGGTCAGCATGCCGGTGTCGGTCCTCATGCATCGTTGCCATCTACTCCCACATGAAGCACGCGCGGTGATATCAAGTCTCGCGAAGGAAGGTTATCTCCAAGGGCAAGATCCCTGGCGGGTAGTCACCCTTCTCAAGACGGAAGGTATCGAAAAAATCCGCGCCAAACTCGACAGCCCGCGAGGCGCTGGGAACGCGAACACGAAGCTGAGTCGGCAAAACGGGCGGAACATCCGTCGTAGAACGGCGGAGGTTTCGGAAGCAGCTCTCTCCACGCCGAACGTCCCAGATGTTCCGGTGGCACAGCCTATCGTGGAGACGACTGGCTCGAAAATTGTCGTATCCACGCCGACCGCAACTTCGGTCACGCCACCACCTCCAGTGGTACGCGTCACGAAGCCGCTCGGTACCTACGAGGATGTCTACACGAGCCTCATAGAACGAGGGCAAGAGATCGGGGGCGAGAAAATCGTCCGAGGCTCAATCCCCGTTCTACAGATTCGTTGGCGCATCGGTGTCCCTGATGTGATGACGATTCTTGAGAAGCTCCTCGTCGACGAGCACATCGCTCAGCGCGACGGATGGAGGGCGATCGCCCTACTCAAGGATAGGATCGTCGACCAGACGCCGCTCCCAACCAAGGAGCCGCGACAGTTGCCGCGCTCCACTCCTGCTCAGCACGGTCCTCGCCATCATCCGAGCGCATCGTCGCCTGGATCCGTGAAACCTCAGCCTATGGAAGCACCCACGCAGTCCGCTGCTCCGAGCACGGACCCGCTCGATGCGGCCATCCAGGCACTCGAGGCACAGCTGCACCTCCTGCAAGAACAGCGTGAAGGTATGGATCAGGAGATGCAAGCACTCAAAGCCAGCCTGGCTGCGCTCCAAAGAGCGAAGACGCACGGGGCAGCCATCAGCCCCGAACTACGAGAAGCGCTTCGGAAGAGCGCGCTCGCCAACGCAAATCTACTCGCGACTCTCCAAGAGTAACGAGCACACTCCTTTCGTGGGGGCGGTCGATGCACACTCTGCGTCCCGCCCCCACAAATTCCTTTTTACAAGATAGAGAAATTATTTTTCATACGGCCGATCCAGATCGGACGGCCACGGTTCACAAAGCGCTCGTTCACAAGGAGTCAGAAAGTCATGAAAAAAGCAGAGGTTCGATCAGTTATCGCACGACGGCTGAGGGCCCTACTCAGCCAGCTTCACACCCTGCCTCGTGAGCTCCGCCCTTATCAGGTGGAAGCTCTCGAGAAGATCGCGAGCTGGTTGGAAGATCCCACCAGTTCCGATCGTGCCTACATTGAACATGCGACGGGTCTCGGTAAGACCGAGCTGTTCGCTGCGCTCGTGAGCGCTTGCGTTGGGCTGCGGTGCCTCATCATCGTTCCGACCAAGACGCTCATCGAACAGACGGCGCGGCGCGTCGTTCAGTACACGGGCGGCATGATCGGTCACATCTCAAGTCTTCGTCGCATCAAGGATGATGCGGGGGAGATCATCGCCATCCGGGGACACGAACACCATGACGTGGTAGTTACCACGGACGACAGCTTCCTGCGTTACTCGCGACAGCTGTTGGAGGACTTCAATCCAGACCTGGTCATCCGCGATGAGTGCCATGGGGCATACACCACGCCTGAACAGCGGGCTCTGAAGCAATTCTCGCGAGCGACGGTGATTGGTTTCACGGCGACACCCGACTATCTCGGGAACATCGTGCGTGACACCTTCACCCCCGTGACGCTCGACAACGGTCGTCTGCTCTACGCACCTCCGGGTCGTCTCGCTCGAGACCACTTCGGTACGTGTTTGGATCAGCGCAATCTGCGTTGGGGTATCGAGGAGGGTTTCCTCGCGCCGCTCGCATGGGGTCATATCGACTTCGACATCTCGCTCGACAACGTAGGCATCGCAAAGACCGAAGCGGGCTACGATTACAAGAGCGATGATCTGCGCAAGCTGCTCTCGCGTCACTGGCCGTTCATGATTGACACGCTCACCGAGCTCTATCGAGGCGGTGAGTACAGTCTTCCTGACCGACAGGTATACGCTGTCTGCGATAGCGTTCATGCCGCGAATCAGATCGCCGAAGCTATTCAAGCTCTCGGAATTCCTTCCGCGTGCGTGACGGGTAGGACCAAGGACACGGCGCGCAATACGATCCTCGGTGGATTCAAGGCGGGCGAGATCAAGTTCATCTCGTCAGTCATGGTTCTACGGGAAGGTTGGGATGCGCCCAATGCAGAAGTGTGTATGATGCTGCGGCCGACCAGGTCGCGCGTCCTCTACATGCAGAACGTTGGGCGCATCGCTCGCCTGCAAACGGACGGAACGTTCAAATGCGCCATGATCATGGACGTACACTGCCTCAACTCAAGCTTCGCGCCCCTGTCTGCGCCCATGCTATTTGGTCAGCCCGGGCAGACCATCGAGAGTGGAGGCATCCTCATCGGACCAAGTACGGAGTACGTTCCGACTCCGCTTGAGTCGCCATATAAGAAGGTTTCCATCAAGCCTAAAGTTATCGTCG